>JBELDQ010000100.1:0-7698 GCA_042094215.1 Polaribacter sp.
AAGAAGAATTGATACCGCAAGAAGAAATGCTTGAAATTCAGAAGCAAAAAGGAGAACTATTCATTGGGCTGCCAAAAGAAACGCATTTTGAAGAGAAGCGTGTCTGTTTAACACCCGATGCGGTGGCTGCCTTAGCGGCTCACGGACATCGAATTGTTATTGAAAGTGGTGCTGGTGAGGCTGCTAATTTTAGCGACAAGGCTTACGCAGATGCAGGCGCTAAGGTTGCATACAATACAGCTGAAGCTTTTGGGTGCAACATTGTTTTAAAAGTGGCTCCACCTACTTTAGAAGAAATAGTGCATCTAAAACCACAAACCGTTTTATTATCCTCGTTACAATTAAAAACTCAAACAAAAGCCTATTTCGAAGCGCTTGCAGAGAAAAGAATTACTGCTGTAGCTTTTGATTATATCAAAGATGATCACGGTGTCTATCCAATTGTCAAATCATTGAGTGAAATTGCAGGAACAGCTTCTATCCTTATTGCTGCAGAATTGTTGAGCAATAGCAACAAAGGAAATGGACTATTGCTAGGTAATATTGGTGGGGTTCCTCCTACCGATGTCGTTATTATTGGCGCAGGAACAGTTGGTGAGTTTGCAGCACGCTCTGCCATAGGATTAGGTGCCCGAGTGAAAGTTTTTGACAATTCGATTACCAAATTAAGAAAGCTACAGCATTGTTTAAATTCACCTATTTACACCTCTACGATACAACCTAAAACATTGTTAAAAGCGCTCATGCGCTGTGATGTTGCCATTGGTGCTTTGCGTGGAAAAAATCGTTCACCAATTATGGTTACAGAAACCATGGTTGAACAGATGAAAGATGGCGCTCTTATTGTAGATGTTGGAATTGACCGCGGTGGCTGTTTTGAAACATCAAAAGTAACCACACACAGCAATCCAACCTTCGAAGCCCATGGAGTGACTCATTATTGTGTTCCTAATATTCCTTCTAGGTATGCAAGAACAGCTTCTGTTTCTATAAGCAATATATTTACACCCTACTTATTGGATATTGCAGAAGAAGGTGGTTTTGAAAATGCAGCTAGGTTTGACCAAGGCCTGAGAAAAGGAATGTATTTTTACCACGGAATCTTAACAAGTAAAACCGTTGCAGACTGGTTTAACTTGCCTTTCAGAGATATTAATTTACTAATTATCTAATCGTTACTTTGTTCTTCAGTTACAGCATCAAGACAAACTAGAAAAAGATACAATCTATTTGGGTGTATTGCTCAAGAAAAACTTTGAAACGGGAACCGCTATTTAAGTTGCTCTATCAATGCAATGCGCTATATCAAAACAATAAAGATAGTAGGTTCTTTTTTTCTTTCATAAGAACGCATAAAATACTAGATAGATTGATAAAATACTGCTAATTTTGCAAACATAACTTAAGAAAATGGATTGGCTTAAACGAATTGGATATTATTTAATAGGGTTCTCATTAGGAGGCGTACTTGTTTTTTTTATTTGGAAAAAAAAGGATGTCTCATTTGATTATGGAATGGACGCACGAACATTAAAAACAATTAGAATTAGAGAAAAAGCATACAGTCCTGAAGCAACGGATGTTTTGATCAAAAACAACCTAGATAGCCTCACAGTGCATGCAATTCTGAAGCGTGCAGATGTAGATTTTGGAAACAGCAAACCACGAATCAAACCTTGTCCTGAATATTTAATTACCGGAAAAGATAGCTTAGCGCATATACAATTGTATATTAAAAGATGTGACTCGGTAGCTACTATTGAAAAAGTCTTTGTCAACTAATTACTTCTCGACTCTTTAAATAAAACGTCATATATAGCAATTACGGCGAACCAACAAGACTATCTTTTATAGGCTATTGTACATACTTAGCGTGGTAAAAAATGCTTATTACTCGTTTTCAAGAGAAAGATAACGCTCAGAAATTTTCTCAATACTTTTAATTGATTTTTGGACCCATTCGAAATATAGAAGCTCCTTTTCTTGGTCCGAAAGTTTCCACGGAATGTTAGAGGCCCTCAACTTTGTAGTGATATCTTGCAATATAATGGCTGCAGCAACAGAGATGTTTAAACTTTCTGTAAAACCTACCATAGGTATTTTTAAAAAGCCATCTGCCTGCTTCATCGTATATTCAGAAACTCCTTCTTTTTCTACCCCAAAAACAAAAGCAGCCTTTTTGGTAATATCAAACTCATGTAAGTAACACGATTCATTATGAGGTGTGGTTGCGATAATCTGATAGCCATCATTTCTCAATGTATCCAAGCAGTCTTGTGTATTTGTTGCACTTTGATTGTACTTCTTTATATCCAACCATTTCTGAGATCCTTTCGCAACATGCCGAGAGACCTTACTTGAGTATTTATTTTGAATAACATGCACATCTTGTATACCAAAAATATCACAGCTTCGAATCACGGCACTCGAATTATGAGGTTGAAAAATATCTTCTAATACTACAGTAAAATGCTTTGTTCTCTCTCCTAAAACCTTGTGAAAAGTTGCCTTTCTTTTTTCACTTACAAAACCCTCTAAATGGTTCAAATATTTTTGATCTATCATCCTACCGTTATTGCTTTGTGCAAACATACTATAAAAATCATATTTTAGCTTTACATTGCACCAATGAAAACGATTGTTGTTTTAACAGGAGCAGGTATTTCTGCAGAAAGCGGAATTCAAACATTCAGAGACGCAAACGGATTGTGGGAAGGACATGATGTTATGGAAGTTGCTTCACCTCAAGGATTCCTCAAAAACCCTGAATTGGTATTAGACTTTTACAATCAACGCAGAAGACAGTTACTTTCTGTGGAGCCAAACAAAGCACATTTAAATCTAAAAAAATTGGAAGAAACATTCAATGTGCAAATCATCACACAAAATGTTGATGACTTACATGAACGTGCAAAAAGCACAAACGTTTTGCACTTGCATGGTGAACTGCTTAAAGTAAGAAGTACCACCAATCCTTCATTGGTATACCATTGGAATAAAGATTTGGTTTGCGGTGATTTGTGCAATGAAAAATCACAATTAAGACCCGATATTGTATGGTTTGGAGAAGAAGTCCCTTTGTTAGATAAAGCTGCGGAGATGACAATGAATGCAGATGTCGTAGTTATTATAGGTACCTCGATGCAAGTCTACCCAGCAGCGAGCCTCATACAGTATGCTGCCTCGGGTACGCCCATCTATTTTATTGATCCTAAACCTGTCATTACAGCCAATCAATACCCTAATCTCACTATTATCAGCGCTGTTGCGAGTAAAGGTACAGAGCAACTACTACAGCTACTTTGTTAGTGAATACGCCGAATTTAGAACATAGAGAGGCATAACACTAAGTACATTGGTACTTTATGAAGTTAACTTGTTGAAATAGGTAAATAATTCACCCTTACTTATTGCACTTCCTTTTTCAATTAAGGCAAATAACTCTGCATTTCTATCGTCAGAATAGCTCTTAGTCCCTGTAAAATACTCCACGCTGGCATCGGTAGGATTTGACATGAGCCATTCAAATCCCTCTTTCTCAAGAAGATCAATGTCAACATTCACTTTTACAAAAATTCTTTGAATTTCATTCGCATCACACTTGAATAGGTTCAAGCTTTGTTTCGAAAAATGCTCAAGATAGTCGGTTTTCGTAAGTACATCATCCCAAACAACATCAGAAAAAACATTCATTTCATCTTCTGCTACATGTGGCTTGTCCTTTTTAATTTGATTCCATTCATTGACATCAATACTTTGCGTTGCTAAAAAAGTAGCAAATTCTTCGTGTAATGCTTCAAATTGCTCTTTGGTAAGTTGCCTATACTTCATGTTATTAAAAATAAAAAACCGCCTAAAATTAGGCGGTTCAAATATCTATAATATTTTTTGATTTAGAAACTATATCTCAATCCAAATTGCATTTGCCATCTAGACAATAAACTTGCATTGTATCCAAAAGTTGTTTGCGTATCCTCGCTAAAGGTATATGTTGGACTTCCTGTAGCATCTACACTTACACCAATTGGTTGCACAGCATTTGGCTGTTGAACGAGTCCCCAATCAGAATTTAGGAGGTTACCAAAGTTCAAGATATCAATACTAAACTGCAATTGATTGTTGTTGCTTCCTATTTTTAAGTCTTGTAAAATTTTCACATCCCAACGACCTCTCCAAGGAGCAATGGCACCATAACGCTCTGCATATTGACCTCTTCTACTATTCAAATAATCATCTTGTGCGATGAAATTATTGAAAGCTGTTCCTTGCCCTGCTTGCGCGAATGCCATTGAACCAATCTCTGACTCAGTTGGAATATATAGCAAGTCATTTACAACAGATCCGTCTCCGTTGATATCGCCTCCATAGGTATATGAAAACCTTCCTCCTTGAGCGTATTCAAAAAATGTAGAGATTGTTGTTCCCCACTCTTTATTTTTACCATAGTTCCATCCTTTTGTAATCACACCAATCACCCTGTTTTTATCTCCATACTTCGAGTGAGCAAGTACATCATTGTTCACGTTTCCTAATGCAGGATTGAAAGCAAAAGCATCTCCTGTTATTTCTGCTTCTATTGAATTTACATCTTTTGCTTCTAAATAATTATAGGCCAACATGGTATACAAGCCGTTGTCAAAGCTTTTTTCAGCTTTCAATGAAGCGTTGATCGCATACCCTTTGTCAGAATTTGTCAATACATAGGCATTGGCAATATCCTGTCCCCATGGTGCCGTCCAAGACTGGCGATCTGCTCTTGTATAAATTGGTCTTGAATCTGGACCATTTAAGGTTCCTGAAGGTGGTGTCAATCCCCAGTTTTGTACATGTACACTATTGATATCTTTGGTATACGATAGATCGGTTGTCAATACAACGCCATTTTCCATCTTGTAATCAACTCCTAAACTCGTTCTCCAAACTTGTGGAAATTTAAAATCAGGATCTACTACTTGGTAGAAAAACACATCTGGCCCACTCACTTGATTCCCTAACCATACAAATGGCAAGCGCCCTGTAAATAAACCTGTCCCTCCTCTTAATTGAAATGTTTTATCTCCTCTTACATCCCAATTAAATCCTACTCTTGGTGATACTAAAAAGTTATTGTTAGGCATTTTTGTATGATCAAAAACAACCGTATCACCTGTTGCAGGATCTACATACTCGATGCCTGGAACATACCATTCTGAATTTTCGGTATCAATAAACTTCTGTGCCATTTTTGACGTATCAAAATACAATGGCTTGTCAAATCGCACACCATACTGTAATGTAAAATCTTCAGTTACATTCCATTCATCTTGTACATAAAATGCCAATTGACCGACGTTTACTTCTGCTAAATTCCAGCCACCATCAATACCGTCTTCCATGGCATTTTTAGTAGCGTAAGTAGTTCTTGCGTCTGCAAGTGCTTGTGCATAGTTTGCAGCATCGAAATCATTGATATCAACACTTCCAAAAACATCAAACCCATATCCTTTTAAATTAAAAGAATTTTTAAACATGAATTTCTCAAAAGAGAACCCAACTGTAAAATTGTGATCTCCCGCACTAATGTTCAAATTGTCTGTTATCTGAAGTACCTTTTGATCTAATCTGTTATGGATTGAAAAAGGTTCATGTCCTGCAATAATATAAGGCGTTCCATCTTTTGTAATATTAATTACTGGCGCAGGTTCAGAAAAAGGATCTCTAGAATCGTCGAAATGCGTATAGCCTACTTGCAATTTGTTAGACATATTATCTGGCAACTGCGAGTTCAATTCCATCAAAAATGATTGAATCTTATTGTTAATGGTATATCCAGAATTTTGGAACTGCAAAGTTGTAAAATCAGGACCACGTCTATTTACTGCTGTAGGGTGGGCTGGTTTGTCTTTAGAAGCATTTAAAAAGTTATAAACGAATGCCAAACGATTTTTATCATTCATATTCCAATCCAACTTCACCAATCCTTTGGTACTTCCTGCGTCATGTGTAAACCCTTTATAAGCTCCAGTATCGTATCCGATGCCTGAGAGTGCATTCATAACGTTCATCAAGTCTGATTCTAATACCCTCGATTCGTTAATGGCTCCGGTACCTGTATTTGGCATCCATGTTTGTCCTAAATCTTTTCGCTCTTCTTTTTCAAAATTAGCAAATACAAACAATTTATTTTTTACGATTGGTGCACCAACACTAAATCCATATTGCGACTGTTCTAATTTCGGCACGAATATATTTTCTCCTTTTACCTTACTTCCTGTTAAATCTTGATTTCTAAAGAATCCATAGACAGTACCTGATATTTCATTTGTTCCACTCTTTGTTACAGCATTTACAGAAGCTCCTGTAAATCCAGACAAGGTTACATCATAAGGTGCAGTGGCAACAGATATTTGATCAATGGCATCTAGAGATATCGGTTGAGAGTCTGTTTGACCTCCTGGTGTAGCTGCATCCAAACCAAACGGATTGTTAAAAATAGAGCCATCTAAGGTAAAGCTATTGAATTGATCATTTCTACCTCCAAAAGAGCCTCCAGAAGCAGCAGGATCTAAACGTGTAAAATCTGAAGCAGATCTAGAAATTGTTGGTAATTTTTTCAATTCTTTCGCTCCAATACTTGTTTGTGCACCAGTTCTATCATTATTAAAAACAGTATTTCTTGTTCCACTAATAACCACTTCTTCTAATGTATTGGCATCTTCTGTCAATACAGCATCAATATTGCTAGTTTCTCCAAGTGTTAAAAATACGCCGGTTACCTTTTTCGATTTGAACCCCACAAAAGTAATGGTCACTGTATACGGTCCTCCCACTCTAAGGTTGGACAACGTATAACGCCCATTGTCTTGAGCGATGGTTCCTGACACCGTTCCTGTGGGTGTATGGAGGGCAACAATATTAGCACCTATAAGCGCTTCTCCTGATGCATCTGTAACAAGTCCTTTAATTTTTGAGGTTGTTACTTGTGCTGTAATACTCGCTGCAAATAGCAAGCAAACAATAAGTAGTATTCTTTTCATATGATTTGGTATGTTTTTGTTTCTCACGAAATTAGGCCAAAAAAAAAGAGTTTACGTAGCTACGTAAACTCTTTTATTAAGAAATTATTAACAATTTCTCCTTATTCTGCAATCACTTCAAAAGTAATATCAGCAACAACTGTTCTGTGTAATCTCACAGTAGCGTTGTACTTTCCTAATCTTTTTACTGTACCTCCAACAACCTTGATAAATTTTCTATCAATCTCAGTTCCTGATTTTGCGATAGCAGCAGCAACATCAGCATTGTTTACAGATCCAAACAATTTGTCTCCTGTACCTACTTTAGATGCGATTTTAATTTCTAAACCTTTTACTGCGTTCGCTAGTGTAGTAGCTTCTTCAATAATCTTAGCCTCTTTATAAGCACGTTGCTTTAAATTTTCAGCCAATACTTTTTTAGCAGAAGAAGTTGCCAATACTGCAAATCCTTGAGGGATTAAAAAGTTTCTTCCGAAACCATTTTTTACAGTTACAACATCATCTTTGAAACCTACGTTTTCTACGTCTTGTTTTAATATTAATTCCATAATGCTTCTTCTTTTATTATTTTAACATATCTCCAACATAAGGCATCAACGCTAAATGACGTGAACGTTTGATAGCTTGTGCAACTTTACGTTGGTATTTTAATGATGTTCCTGTTAAACGTCTTGGTAAAATT
>JBELDQ010000101.1:0-7684 GCA_042094215.1 Polaribacter sp.
ATACAAATTCCCCTTTGAATCTTTGGAGTACTCATCTGTAATAAGCAATGTTTCCCCATCTCTAAAACAAACACCCTCTTTTTGCGAGATATGGGCTAATGAAATTTGTTTTATCTGCCCCTTAAAAAATTGATCCTCCTTAAAATTAGTGATAAGAAATACTTCTTTATGACTCAACAAAACGACTGTTTTTCCATCTTCAGAGATATCAGCTGAAGTAATTCGGGCAGCTATGCTATTTTCAAAAGTGAACTCAGAGACAAATACCGCTGTGTGCTTTCCAATACTATTTGGGACTTTAAAAAGCAACGTTTTCCCCAGATGTTTCTTTTCTCTACTTTTTGTAAAAATATAAAAGTTGTTTTGATAGAGAAAAAAAGCCTCTGCATCAAAAGCGTGCTTCTTTCCAAGAATCTCCTTAGGATATTCGAAGCTAATTTTTGATACGGCAACCTCTTTTTTTGTTAAAAGCTCTTGATTATCGATTTTTAAAATATGTAGTTTTTTCCTTTTTAGGTGATTATTTCCAAAATCACCTATGTACAGGTTCCCTTTTTTATCGGAAGTTAAATCTTCCCAGTCGTGATTTTTCGCAGCTACCCGAAGAACTCTTTTGATAACACCTTGCTCATTTACACCAAATAATTCCGGCTTGTTCCCTGAATCATTGATCATCCAGATAAACTCCGAATCTCGAATCACCTCGTTCCCTGAAACTTCGTTCAATGATTTAGATAAATTTGAAACCAATGTAAGTTGTCCATAATGAGTACATCCGACGAAAATCAAAGAAAGTAGCGCTATTTTTTTCATAGAAAATTGTTTTACCAGCTTCCTCCTGCGCCACCTCCACTAAAGCCTCCGCCTCCGAAGCCTCCGCCAAATCCGCCACCAAAACCTCCTGAAGAACCGCCACTACTAAAACCGCCACTACCTCCAAAACCTCTACCTGCGTTGCTGAGAATGATTGCTTCTAAAATAGAGAAACCCGCACTGCGTCTTCCTCCTCTACCGCCTCTACCACCTCTATTGTTGCGATTTGAGATAAACATAAACAACAAGATAAAAAAGAGAACAGGTAGTATTTTAAAAAAACTAAATGACTCTTCTTTTTTCGATGATTTCTGAGTTGCCTTGTAAGACCCATTTAAGACCTCGAAAATAGCATCTACTCCCGCATCTAATCCTCTGTAATAATCTCCTTTTTTAAATTCAGGAATAATAATGGCTCTTGTCAATGCTCCGGTTGTTCCTGCCGTTAACAAATGCTCAACACCATACCCTGGAGCAATCCAAATTTTTCGATCATCTCTGGCTAACAATATAAAAACACCATTGTCTTCTTTCGCCTGTCCGATACCCCATTTTTGCGCCCATCTTGGTGCTAGCACACCTATGCTTTCGTTATTTGTTGAGTTAATAATAGCGACAACTATTTGCGTAGAGGTAGAATCTGAATACCGAATTAATTTCTGTTCAAGCGCTTGCTTTTGGGTGTTAGAGAGTAAATTCACCTTGTCATAAACACTTGTTTGTAACTTTGGAACTTCGGGGATTTTATATTGAGCAACAGCGCTTTGAATCACAAAAAAGCACAGCAACAATAGACCTGTTTTCAATTGATTTTTTAATTGCATTACCCTTTAGAGATTTCGTTAGACAGCTCATTTGCATCATCTGATTGCCATGGAAAGAATTGCTTTAATTGCTCACCGGCATGCAATATGCCCGAAACAATCCCCTCTTTAAATTGACCTTTTTTAAAATGTGATCCTATGAGATCTCTTGTGCAATCCCAAAAATCATCAGCAACCACTTGATCAATACCGTCATCTCCACAGATGGCAAATTGATGATCATTTACTGCAATGTATAACAACACTCCATTGCGCTGTTCTGTTTGATGCATTTTTAACATCTCAAAAACCTCTAAAGCACGAGCCAATGGTTTCTTTTCTGAGGTTGCTTCTATGTGTATACGAATCTCTCCAGATGTATTTGTTTCAGCTGTTTGAATCGCTGCTACAATTTCTTGCTCTTCCTCTTTTGATAAGAATTGATCTTTTTTTGGCATTAGTCTTTTTTATTAAAGTCAAAACTTACATCAGGTGCCTTATCTGCTCCTGAAACTGATTTAAAATACGGCTTCGCATCGAACCCAAACCAACCTGCAAACAATGAATTTGGAAATGTTTTAATATGACCGTTGTACGGCCTAGTTGCCTCATTAAAGCGAGTCCTTGCTGTTAAAATTTGATTTTCTGTACTCGCCAATTCATCTTGCAATTTTAAAAAATTCTGATTGGCTTTCAAATCAGGATACCTCTCTATGGTTACCAATAAACTTTTCAAAGCTCCACTCAACCCTCCTTGAGCTTGATTAAATGCGGCCAGCTGTGCTGGAGTCACATTCGACGGATCTATGGTCATAGAGGTTGCTTTTGCTCGAGCCTCAATGACTGCTGTTAACGTATTTTTTTCAAAATCTGCAGCGCCTTGTACTGTTTTCACAAGGTTTCCTATCAAATCGTTTCTACGCTGATAGGTCGTTTCCACATTCCCCCAAGATTCGTCAATTGTTTCATTTAATTGTACCGCTGTATTGTTAAACCCTACAAGCATTTTATACCCTACAAAAGCGAGTACAAGAACAATTAATAATGGCAACCATTTTTTCATAATTTAATTTTTTAAGATTTATAATTGATTTTTAATTTCTAATAGTGCTGCTTTTACCCCCTCTAATCGAGTGATTAACTCATGTGAATTAAATGTGCTCTCAGGATTTTTCTTTATCTTTTGCTTTGCCCCTTCCAAGGTAAAGCCACGTTCTTTTACAAGGTGATAAATTAATTTAAACTGCACAATATCTTCAGATGTAAACAAGCGATTTCCTTTGGCATTTTTTTTAGGATTGATAGAATCAAACTCTTTTTCCCAAAAGCGAATGAGTGAAGCATTCACAGCAAAAGCATTAGCTACTTCCCCTATTTTATAATACCTTTTTTCTGGCAAGTCTATATGCATTAATCTAGGGATTGATTTTCAAGTGAGGCCAATTCTAACATTCTATCGTATTCTTCTGGCGTTAAGTCGTTAAAATAATAATATACCGGATTTACTTTTTGGTTGTTCTTGTGAACTTCGTAATGCAAATGAGGTGCTGTAGACGTACCCGAAGTACCTACATACCCTATTAAATCTCCTCTTTTCACCTTTTGATTCTTACGAACAACTAAACGAGCCATGTGTCCGTACACCGTCATATACCCATAACCATGATTGATCTTCACATGATTTCCCAATCCTTTTCTAGAGGTTATCGCTTTGAGAATTGTACCATTCCCTGTCGCATAAATTGGAGTTCCTTTTGGTGCAGAAAAATCCATCCCTCCATGAAATTTTCTTGTTTTATATATAGGATGAATTCTATACCCGTAACCAGAAGCCATGCGCTTTAAGTTTTTATTTGCTACAGGCTGTATTGCAGGAATAGAGGCCAACATTTCTTCTTTATCTATCGCTAATTTTACAATTTCATCCAAAGATTTTGACTGCACTACCAATTGCTTAGAAAGTATATCAAGATCTTTCGTGGCTTTCTTTATCATGGCAGAATTGTCAAAACCCTCTAAATATTGATACCTATTCACACCTCCGAAGCCTGCTTTTCGTTGTTCTTCGGGAATAGGGTTCGCCTCAAAATAGACTCTATAAATGGCATTGTCTCTTTCTTGCAATTCATTTAAAATCTTCCCGCTCTCTTCAATGCGTTTGCTCAGCAATTCATAATGCAACTTTAGGTTATCAACTTCTCTTTGTTGCATTCTCTCATTGGGAGACATTAAAAATTGACTAAAACCAATAAAGCCAAAAAAAGCAACGAGAACTATAGCTAAAACACTGTAGATTGTTTTGGCAAAAACATCCTTTTTTTTACGCTCAATCTTTCTGTAAGATAGCGTATCTGCATCGTAATAATATTTTACCTTTGCCATATTATGAAATATACTATTTTTGTATTCTTTATGTAAGAACAGACAAATTTACAAAATGTTTTACAACTACAATTTTATGATATTAAAACGCACTGTAATTGTCTACACAAAAATCAATTTAAAAACATTGCACCAATAGGTAGCTATATGTTTAAAATTGTTACAAAATAATTTAAAGTATAGAAATCAACATCCATGAAAGCACACGACATAAGAGCTACTTTTTTAAATTTCTTTCAAGAAAAACAACACGATATTGTGCCCTCTGCACCTATGGTTTTAAAAAACGATCCAACATTGATGTTTACCAATGCAGGAATGGCCCCATTTAAAGAGTTTTTCTTAGGAAATAGTATCCCAAAAAACAACCGTATTTCTGACTCTCAAAAATGTTTACGTGTTTCTGGAAAGCACAACGATTTGGAAGAAGTTGGCTATGACACCTATCATCATACCATGTTTGAGATGCTGGGGAATTGGAGTTTTGGCGATTATTTTAAAAAAGAAGCAATTGCTTGGGCTTGGGAACTACTGACTGAAGTTTACAAGATTGACAAAGACATCTTATACGTTACTGTTTTTGAAGGAAGTGATGACAAAGACAACCTTTCTTTGGATCAAGAGGCCTACGATTACTGGAAAGAAATTATTCCAGAAGATCGCATCTTGATGGGTAATAAAAAAGATAATTTCTGGGAAATGGGGGCACAAGGACCTTGTGGACCTTGTTCAGAAATTCATGTTGACATTCGTACTCCAGAGGAAAAAGCAGCCGTAGACGGAAAAACATTGGTGAATGAAGATCACCCGCAGGTCGTAGAAATATGGAACTTGGTTTTTATGCAATACAATAGAAAAGCAAACGGAACCCTAGAAGATTTGCCTGCAAAACATATAGATACAGGAATGGGCTTTGAACGTTTGTGTATGGTATTACAGGATGTTACATCGAATTATGACACGGATGTCTTCACTCCTTTAATTCGCGAATTAGAAACAATTACCAATGCTTCCTATGGTAAAGACGAAAAAACAGACATTGCTATTCGCGTGATTGTAGATCATGTAAGAGCAGTCGCTTTTTCTATTGCAGATGGTCAGTTACCAAGCAATACAGGTGCGGGATATGTAATTCGTAGAATCTTGAGAAGAGCAATTCGCTACGGATTCACCTTCTTAAATTGCAAAGAACCTTTTATATACAAATTAGCAGACGCCCTGAGTCAACAAATGGGAGATGCTTTTCCTGAAATTAAGAATCAATCGCATCTCGTACACAATGTAATCAAAGAAGAGGAAACGTCTTTCTTGCGAACATTAGATCAAGGATTACTCCTACTAGACAAGGTCATCGAAACAACAAAAGAGACAGGTATTTCAGGAGTAAAAGCCTTCGAACTTTATGACACCTATGGGTTTCCTCTTGATTTAACACAATTAATTGCTAGAGAGAAAGGTTTTACGGTAAATGAAGAGGAGTTTTCATTAGAAATGACAAAACAAAAGGAGCGTTCGCGCGCAGCCTCTGCGTCAGAAACGAGTGATTGGACCATTTTAGCTTCAGACGAATCAAAAGGTTTTATTGGATATGACACGTTAACTTCAGCAGTAACAATTACACGATATAGAAAAGTAACAACAAAAAAAGATGGAGATCTTTACCAATTAGTGTTTAATCAAACTCCTTTTTATCCGGAAGGTGGAGGGCAAGTTGGAGACAAAGGTTTCTTGGAAGATGTTCATGGTGATGTGCTGTATATCATCAATACAAAAAAAGAGAACAATGTCATTATTCACTTTACCAAAACACTACCACAGCATATCAACGAGACTTTCACAGCAATCGTTGGTGAAGAGGCGAGACAGCTCTCTGCTAGCAACCATTCAGCAACGCATTTATTGCACCAAGCATTGCGAACTATTTTAGGAACTCATGTAGAACAGAAAGGCTCATTAGTAAGCCCTAAACATCTGCGTTTCGATTTTTCTCATTTTTCTAAAGTAGATGAAGATCAACTACAAGAAATAGAAGATTTTGTAAATGCTCGTATTCGTGAAAACTTGTCTTTAGAAGAGCAAAGAAACATCCCTATGCAGCAAGCTATTGATGAAGGCGCTATTGCCTTGTTTGGAGAAAAATATGAAGACGCTGTTAGAACCATTCGCTTTGGAAAGTCAATGGAATTGTGTGGTGGAATTCACGTACAAAACACAAGTGACATCTGGCACTTTAAAATCAAATCTGAGGGAGCTGTTGCCTCAGGAATCCGAAGAATTGAAGCGATTACAAATCAGGCTGTCAGTGCTTATTTTGAGAACATGGACACGGAGTTTACTGCAATCAAAAAAACACTAAAAAACCCGAAAGACACGCTAAAGTCAATTACAAATCTTCAAGAAGAAAACAACGCTTTAAAGAAAGAAATTGAGCAGTTATTAAAAGACAAAGCAAAAAACGTCATTGGAGACTTAAGAAATAAATTACAAGAAATAAATGGCATCCAATTCTTAGCAACTCAGGTAGACCTTGATGCCAATGGTATTAAAAACATAGCCTTCGACTTAGGGAAAGAGCACAAGAATTTATTTTTAGTTTTTGGATCTGCAGTAAAAGGCAAAGCATTGCTTACCTGTTCTATTTCTAAAGAACTGGTAGACTCGAATGGGTTTGACGCCGGAAAAGTAGTTCGAGAACTAGGAAAATTCATCAACGGAGGTGGTGGTGGACAAAAATTTTATGCAACTGCAGGTGGTAAAAACCCTGGTGGAATTTCGGAAGCTTTAGCTGCAGCGAAAGGCTATGTAACCGCATAACCAATAAACATAAATCATAACAAAGGTTCAAGTATACGTGTATTTTGAACCTTTGTTTTTTTTATATTTATCCTTTTGAAATAGAATGATATGATTTTACAAACAGAAATACCTATAAAAAAAGAACCGTATCACCCCATAGAATACACTTCTAAAATTCAATTATTAGGTTCGTGTTTTTCTACGAATATCGGTAACAAGTTTACATATTACAAGTTTCAATCGAGTCAGAATCCATTTGGTATTTTGTTTCACCCTAAAGCCATTGAAACACTCATTACAAATGCCAAAAATTTAAAAGAGTATACCAAAGAAGATCTCTTTTTTTTAAATGAACGTTGGCATTGTTTCGATGCACACTCTAGTTTGAGCGACCCAAATAAAGAAAATTTATTAAACAAACTCAATACAGCAATTGCAGCGTTGCACAAAGAATTGCATCATGCAACTCATATTTGCATTACACTAGGCACAAGTTGGGCCTATCGTTTTATTGCCTCTGACACGCTTGTTGCGAATTGTCACAAAGTACCTCAAAAGCAATTCCTTAAAGAACTATTAACAGCAGATGCAATTACCGAAAGCTTGGAAAGAACACTGGTTCTTATCCGAGCTATGAATCCTAAAGCAAGCATCCTATTCACTGTTTCTCCTGTGCGACATCTCAAAGACGGTTTCATAGAAAACCAACAAAGTAAAGCACATTTATTAGCAGCAGTTCACAACATAATAGACCCAAGAAATGGTGTTCATTATTTCCCTTCGTATGAAATTTTACTAGACGAACTAAGAGACTATCGTTTTTATGCAGAAGACATGATTCATCCCAACCAAACAGCCATCAATTACATTTGGGAACGCTTTTCTGAGAC
>JBELDQ010000102.1:0-7682 GCA_042094215.1 Polaribacter sp.
TCAATATTAACAGAGCATGGAAAGATGACAATACATGGTTTGGTGAATATGTTGGTGCTTATGTTCTAGGTACACTCGCAGGAATGACTTCTGAGCAAGCTCATGCAGCAGGTAGACAAACAGCAGAAGCGGGTCGTTTTGTACCAGGTTCTTCTGAATTTGTGAATGCATTTAATAAAATTACCAATGATCCTAATTTAACAACAGGTTCTAAGTTTCAAGACAATACCAAGTTGTATCATGCAGATGCTAATTTAAACTTGAGAGATTATATTGATTTTGCAGAGATTCAAGTAGGAGGTTCTTACAGAAGATATTCATTGAATTCGAACGGAACTATTTTTACAGATTACGATGGACCGATCAATTATGATGAGTATGGGTTCTATACGCAATTACAGCAGAAATTTATGGAGGACCGTTTGAAGTTTACAGCTTCTGCACGTTATGATAAAGCGCAGAACTTTGATGGAAATGTTTCGCCTCGTCTTTCTTTGGCATACGCTGCAGGAGAAGATAAAAACCACAACTTTAGAGGTTCTTTCCAAACAGGATTTAGAAATCCAACAACACAAGATCAATACATTGGTTTAGATGCAGGATCTGGATTGTTAGTAGGATCAGCTCCAGATAACTTAGACAGATATACCTCTTCACCATTGTCTGTGAGCGGTACAGGTCAAAACTTTACAGGCGCTGCAAGTGTTCGCTTGTCAGGAAGAAGTGCTTATGAGAATTCATTTTCTGCGGCTTCAGTAGTAAATGGAACATTCCAGAAAGCAACGACTGAATTGGTTAAGCCAGAAAGAGTAACTGCTTATGAAATTGGATACCGTGGAATTGCTGACATCGATGAAACGAAAGTGAGTATTGATTTAAGCGTATACTACAATAGTTACGAAGATTTTATTTCTTCTAAGAACGTAATTGTTCCGTTTTATGGAAATGTAAACTTATCTGACACTGCGCCAGTTGGACCAGGAGGAGCTCAGGTTCCTTTGGCATTGGTAGCGATGCAAAGTGGTGACTACAAAGCGTTTGCTGTGTATACAAATTCAGCTGCAGATATTAGTTCTTACGGTGCTACTATTGGTTTAAATACAAAGGTCTTTGATGGATTTAATGTAGGGTTGAACTATACGTATGCTAAATTTGACTTTGATCAGTCTTCTGATTTAGATTTTGAAGCTGGTTTTAACACACCAGAGCACAAGTTGAAATTTCAATTTGGAAAATCTGAGTTGTTTAAAAACTTTGGATTTAATTTCAATGTAAGATGGCAAGATGAGTATTACTGGGAATCTTCTTTCCATGATACCATGATTGATGCAAGAACTGTTGTTGACGCGCAAGTAAACTACAGAATTCCAACCTTAAAATCTGTGATCAAATTAGGGGGTGCAAACCTTGGAGGTAAAGAGTATTTCAGTGCTCCAGGAGTTGGTGCAATCGGATCTCAATTCTTTATGTCTTGGACAATTAATAACTAATAAAGTAACGATATATGAAAAATAAATTAGTATGGTTGTTAGGACTCTCAGTAGTCCTAACAGCATGTGATGCAGACAATCAGTTGAGTCCAATCGTAGAAGAAACTATTGAGATTACTGCAACACCTGGAACCGCAGATTTTTCGAATTATGTGGCTATTGGAGCTTCTTTTACAGCAGGTTTCTCTGATGGAGCCTTGTTTGAAGCAGTGCAAACGCATTCATTTCCAAACATCTTAGCGCAGAAGTTTAGCATGACCAATGGTGGTGATTTTACCCAGCCATTGATGAATGATAATATTGGAGGTATGATGATGGGTGGTCAACAAATACCAAGTTTGTTACCACGTTTGTATTTTAATGGTACGGGTCCGGCTCGTTTAAATGCAACCTCTACAACAGACATAACAGCGGTGATCCCTGGTCCGTATAATAATATGGGAGTTCCTGGGGCAAAAAGTTTTCACATTCCTTTTAACGGATATGGTGCTGCGAACCCTTATTTTGGTCGTATGGCTTCTTCGCCAATGGCATCTGTATTGGAAGATGCAGTCTCGCAAAGCCCTACCTTCTTTACGATTTCAGAAATTGGAGGGAATGATGTGCTAGGTTATGCAATGTCCGGTGGAACAGGAGTTGACCGTACAGGAGATTTTAATGTTGCTGGATATGGTGGTAATGATATTACAGATCCTAACGTGTTTGCACAGTCGCTTACGGCTATGGTAACTGCGTTAAGCGCCAATGGAGCAAACGGTGCCATTGCAACGGTGCCAAGTATTACAACGTTGCCATTCTTTACAACAGTACCTCACAATGCGTTAAATGCCGATGACAATGCTGAATATGCGGCACAGATACCAACATTGAACTCATTGTTCGGTGTAATGAACGGTGTGTTTGCATTTCTACAAGTGCCGGAAAGAAGTATTTCTTTTGCAACATCAGGAAGAAGTGCTGTGGTAATTAAAGATGAGACTTTAACGGATTTATCGGCGCAAATTACGGGCGTATTATTACAAAATCCTGCCTTTCCAACGTTTCTTGCAAGCTTTGGTCTAGGCCCTGAGTTCGCTCCAGCAGTGGCAGGTTTGTTAGGAATGCAATATGGTCAGGCAAGACAAGCAACAGCTGATGATTTATTAGTGTTAACAACTAGCAGTCTTATAGGGACTACCAATATGGCCTCTGTACAGGCATTGATGGGACAAGGATTGTCACCGACCTTAGCAGGGCTATTTTCTGCAGAAGGGTTGACCTTACCAATGGCTGATCAATGGGTGTTGATTCCTTCAGAAGTTCAGGCAGTGCAAACGGCAACGGCTGCCTACAATGCGACCATTAAAAGTATTGCGGCTTCAAATGGATTGGCATTGGTTGATTTAACCAATGTTTTGTCATCTGCAGCTGATGGAGGTTATGCATTTGATAACTATCTTATGACTACCGATTTGGTAATGGGTGGTTTGGTGAGTTTGGATGGGATTCATTTAACATCTAGAGGATATGCACTGATGGCGGCAGAATTTTTGAAATCAATTGATGCAACTTTTGGTTCAAATTATTCAGAAGCTACGAACGGAATGCCTGTTGCAGGAGACTATCCTACAAACTACGGAGCAACATTTCGCTAAATCTTAGACGAACTTAGAATAAATGCCATGTGTATGGTGTTTTGAAGATAAAGAAAAAACCGAGCCATATGGCTCGGTTTTTTTTGTGATGATGATGTTGTATATAGGCCTAAAAAAACCTCTTAGAAAGATGACTAAGAGGTTTTTTTAAACGTGTAATACAGTTTTTCTAGCTCTTTAAGCTTGCACTTAGGTATTCTCTGTTCATACGAGCAATGTTTTCTAAAGAGATGCCTTTTGGGCACTCCACTTCACAAGCTCCGGTGTTGGTGCAGTTTCCAAATCCTTCTGCATCCATTTGTGCAACCATGTTCAAAACACGGTCTGTAGCTTCTACTTGTCCTTGTGGTAACAAAGCGTATTGTGATACCTTAGCACCAACAAATAACATAGCAGACGAGTTTTTACAGCTCGCTACACACGCTCCACAACCTATACAGGTTGCTGCATCCATTGCTTTGTCTGCTGCTTCTTTAGAAATAGAGGTCGCATTGGCATCTTGGGTGTTTCCTGAGGTATTTACAGAAATATATCCACCAGCTTGTTGAATGCGCTCAAAAGCACCTCTGTTTACTACTAAATCTTTAATTACTGGAAAGGCCTTTGCTCTAAATGGTTCAATAAAAATGGTGTCTCCATCTTTAAACATACGCATGTGAAGTTGACAGGTAGTTACACCTCTATCTGGTCCATGTGCTTCTCCGTTTATGTACATAGAACACATTCCGCAGATTCCTTCTCTACAGTCGTGGTCAAATGCAACAGGCTCATCACCTTTATTAATCAATTGTTCATTCAGTACATCCATCATTTCTAAGAATGACATGTGTTCTGAAATCTCAGTCACTTTGTACTCAACCATTCGCCCCTTATCTTGGGCACTTTTCTGTCTCCAGATTTTTAATGTTAAATTCATGCTGTCTTCTTATTTGTATGAACGTTGTTTTAGTTCAATGTCATTAAATTCTAATTGTTCTTTGTGTAAAACTGCGTCTGCAGGTTCCCCTTTATATTCCCATGCAGAAACAAAAGCAAAATCAACATCATCACGCAATGCTTCTCCTTTTTGAGGTCCGTCTAGTTCTACAGATTCCTCTCTAAAGTGTCCTCCACAAGATTCTTCACGTACCAATGCATCTTTTGCAAACAATTCTCCTAATTCTAAGAAGTCTGCAACTCTTCCTGCTTTTTCTAGTTCAGGGTTCATCTCATTTTGAGCTCCTGGAACTTTTACATTTTTCCAGAAATCTTCACGAAGTGCTTTGATTTCTGTCATCGCACTTTTCAAATCTTTTTCATTACGAGACATTCCACATTTTTCCCACATGATTTTACCTAATTTCTTATGGTAGTAGTCAACGGAGTTTTGCCCCTCATTATTAATGAAGAAATTCAATCTTTCCTTCACATCATTTTCAGCCTCTTCAAATTCTTTGGTGTCTGTTGGTATCTTCCCTGTTCTAATCTCAGCAGCTAAGTAATCTCCTATAGTATAAGGAAGTACAAAGTAACCATCGGCCAATCCTTGCATTAGTGCAGAAGCTCCAAGTCTGTTGGCACCATGATCTGAGAAATTCGCTTCACCAATACAATACAGTCCGTCAACCGTTGTCATGAGGTTATAATCCACCCAAACACCACCCATGGTGTAGTGTGTTGCAGGATATATCATCATTGGAGTTTCGTAAGGATTCTCATCGACGATTTTCTCATACATTTGGAATAGGTTTCCATATTTTGCTTCAACAATTGCTTTTCCTAAATCGTAAATTTCTTTGTCTGAAGGATTGTTGTTGTTTTTTAATTTTGCTTGCTCTTTTCCGTAACGCTCAATGGCAGATTTGAAGTCTAAATACACAGCTTCTCCTGTAGCATTTACTCCGTATCCTGCATCACAACGCTCTTTTGCTGCTCGTGAGGCAACATCTCTAGGGACTAAGTTACCAAAGGCTGGATATCTTCTTTCTAAGTAGTAGTCTCTTTCGTCTTCAGATAACTCTGTTGGTTTTTTACGACCTTCTCGAATCGCTAACACATCTTCCATGTGCTTTGGTACCCAGATTCTACCATCATTACGCAATGACTCTGACATCAATGTTAATTTTGATTGGTAATCTCCAGATCTAGGGATACAGGTTGGGTGTATTTGTGTATAACAAGGATTTGCAAAATACGCTCCTTTTTTATGTATTTTCCAAGCTGCTGTTGTGTTTGATCCCATGGCATTTGTAGATAGGAAGTATACATTCCCATATCCACCCGAGGCAATAACTACAGCATGTGCTGAGTGTCTTTCAATTTCTCCTGTGGTTAGGTTACGTGCAATAATTCCACGTGCCTTACCATCAACAAGAACAACGTCTAACATTTCGTGTCGATTGAACATTTCAATCTTACCACGTGCTATTTGACGATTCATTGCCGAGTAAGCACCTAGTAATAATTGCTGACCCGTTTGTCCTTTTGCGTAAAAAGTTCGTGAAACTAAAACACCTCCAAAAGAACGGTTGTCTAATAAGCCACCATAGTCGCGTGCAAAAGGAACTCCTTGTGCTACACATTGGTCAATAATATTTGCAGAAACTTCTGCCAAACGGTATACGTTTGCTTCTCTTGAACGGTAATCTCCTCCTTTTACGGTGTCGTAGAATAAACGGTAAAAAGAATCTCCATCACCTTGGTAGTTTTTTGCTGCATTAATTCCTCCTTGAGCTGCAATTGAGTGCGCTCTACGCGGAGAATCTTGGTATGCAAATGCTTTTACATTGTAGCCTAGCTCTGCCAAAGTAGCAGAGGCAGATCCACCTGCCAATCCAGTTCCTACAACAATAACATCGATGTTACGTTTGTTCGCAGGGTTTACTAAATCAATTTCATTTTTATACGTTGTCCATTTATCTTTTAATGGACCTTTTGGTGTTTTTGAATCTAAAGTTGCCATACGGTTTGTGTATTAGTGATTGAAGTGATGAAAGAGTGCGATAACTGCAAAACCTAAGGGTATTAAGATTGCATACAGTTTGCCAAAATTTTTCAATCCTTTAGTGTATTTGTTATTTGCTCCAACAGATTGGAATGCAGAGTTGAACCCGTGCAGTAGGTGCAGTGCTAAGAACGCAAAGCCTACAATGTACAATCCTACTCTCCAAGGAGCTAAAAATTTATGTTTCATTTCTTCAAAGTATCTGAACTCACCATTGTGCATTCCAGACCAGTCTCCCTGAATAAATTTTGTGTTGATTTCTGGAAACCAAAAATCGATGAAGTGAATCACGATAAAAACTAATATAAAACCACCGCTCCAAATCATGTTTCTACTCATCCAAGTAGAATTAGCAGCCCCGTTGTTTTTAGCATATTTTACAGCACGTGCGCTGTTGTTTTTGATCTCTAAAATGAATCCCATAACGAAATGAAATACAACACCCAATATCAATACAGGTTGTAATGCGTATTGCACAAGAGGATTGGTTCCCATAAAGTGAGATATTTCATTAAATGTCTTACCGTTATTAGGAATTAGTGAAGTGATGTTAATTGCAAGATGCTGCAATAAGAAAAACATTAGAAAGAAAGCTGAAAGTGCCATGGCAAACTTTCTGGCTATTGAAGAATTGAGTATTCCGCCCATTTTTTATTTGTTAATAAGTTGCTGCAAATTTACGGCTTAACTGTTGGTTGCGCAAACAACTTTTTTAGTTTCTAAACTAATTTAGAATACATTTAAATAGCGATGAATGGTTTGTATGAGTTCTTGAGGTTTTTCCAACGGAATCATATGTCCACAGTTTTTTAAAAGTATGGAGGAGCCCTTTCTCAATACTTTTCTAAGTGCTAGAATATCGAGGTACGAGACGAGCTTGTCTTCTCTTGCTCCAATGAGTAGTATAGGGGTGCCAATGGCTTTTAACTGCGCTGTAATATCTACTCTTTGTGAAGTTGCTTTTAGCTGTTTGATTAAGACCTCTTTTCCAAGATCGCTGTCCATTTTTTTAATAATGGAACTTATGGTGGTGTTTTGATGATTGTTTGGATGTAAAAACTGCTGTATTCTGTTATTAGAGACACCTCTGTATGGGTGGTTTTCTAGAAAAGAAATGGTACTTTTTCGCAGTTGAATTTCGTCTTGAGATAGGCCTTTTGTATGCGCGGCAATGACAATTAGTTTTTTTATTTTTTCTGGATGCTTACTCGCAAAACACATCGCACAAAATCCTCCTAAGGAGAAGCCGACAAGTACTGAGGGTGTGGTAATTTCTGAATCAATAATTTGATGAATTTCATCAAAAGAACTGGCAGCGGTAATGTCAATATAAATAGGGGTGTAGTGCTTTATAGCAGGAAACACATACTGCCATAGATCTTTGTTACACATGGTGCCAGAAAGGAAATATATGGATTGCATGTGTTCGGTATTTCTTATGAATGTACAAGGATAGGTATCTGATTTTCGAGGCAGAGAAGCTGTTTTTTTGACTAAAGTACACAGCTTCTCTGCATTTACCTCGATAAGAATTACTTAATTTCTAAGCCTTGTTTTTGGTCTCCAATGGCAAGT
>JBELDQ010000103.1:0-7679 GCA_042094215.1 Polaribacter sp.
CTACGTTTTTATTTTCTGTCGCTGAAACCTCTATGCACTTGTAACCAATTTTTTCATAGATATCTTTTAGGTATAGTATTTCTGCTCGCTGCTCTATAGCATAGGAATCAATTTTGTTAAATACCAAAATAGTCTCCACAGAATAGGCTTCGGCAGTCACTAAAAACCGATCAATAAACGAGGTAAATGTAGGCGGATTATTAATGGTTATCAGCAAAAACACAAGATCTATATTTGCGGCTATGATATGAGTTTGCTTTGATAAATTGACAGATTTACGGATGATATAATTACTGCGATCATGTATTTCATTAATCACACCAGTCTCTACATCATTTGTTGACTCTACTTCAAAATTAACTACATCTCCAACCGCAATTGGATTGGTACTTTTAATACCCTTGATTCTAAATTTTCCTTTCATTCGGCATTCATAAAAAGCATTGTTTTCTGCCTTTACCAAATACCAACTTCCTGTAGATTTATATACAATTCCTGTCATACAACAAAGATGCTAATAAAATAAGTAGTATTCATAAAAAAACCGCCAATTGGCGGTTTTTTTATACTATCCTTTGATAATTTTCTCTTGATGATTAATTGATTCTTGATGAATTGCTTTGAACATCTTTAAGACAAACTCTTCACTCAGTCCTTTGCTTTCTCCTTCTAAAATCATCTTCCCAAGAATTTCGTTCCAACGTCTCGATTGCAAGACAGCAACATTCTTTTCTTTCTTCAATGCACCAATCTTGTCTGCTACTTTCATTCTTCTTCCCATGAGTTCAATTAACTGGTCATCTACCACATTAATTTGAGCTCTGAGACTCTCTAAAGACTCTCTGTAACTAAGATCTGTTTCTGTTGCTTTTCTCACTTTTAAATCTTCCATCATCTGAATCAATGCATCCGGAGTTACTTGCTGTGCTGCGTCCGACCATGCATTTTCTGGGTCATGATGTGTTTCCACCATCAATCCGTCAAAATTCAAATCCAATGCGGTTTGGGAAACATCAAAAACCATATCTCTTTTACCTGTAATATGCGAAGGATCGCAAAGCAATGGCAAATCTGGAAATCTATGTTGAAACTCAATGGCCAATTGCCACTCAGGAATATTTCTATATTTTGATTTTTCATAGGTAGAGAAACCTCTATGAATGGCTCCTAAATTTTTAATCCCTGCAGTATACAATCGCTCTATACCTCCAAGCCATAATGCCAAATCTGGGTTTACAGGGTTTTTCACCAATACAATCTTATCTGTTCCTTGCAAAGCATCAGCAATTTCTTGCATAATAAAAGGAGACACAGCAGAACGCGCCCCAATCCACAACAAATCAATATCGTGTTCTAAGGCCAATTTTACATGTGCTGCATTGGCAACTTCTGTGCAGGTTTTCATTCCTGTTTCTGCCTTTACTTTTTGGAGCCATTTCAATCCTAACGCCCCAACCCCTTCAAAATTTCCTGGACGTGTTCTTGGTTTCCAAATTCCCGCACGGAAATAATTCACATCAGAATCTTTTAATTCGTGTGCAATTTTCAAAACCTGTTCTTCGGTTTCTGCACTACAAGGCCCTGCTATTACTAGTGGATGCGCAAGACTCATTGCATCCAACCAAGTTTTCAATTCTTTTGTATTTTCCATTTCTCTACTTGTTTTGGCATTCACTTTATGCCTTTTAATATTTGCTTTATATGATTTGTGCTCTCTAATTCGTTGTAAATTTCGGAAAAATTATCCTGTATCATCAATTCTTTAAAGTGCTGAAGATTCTGAATGTATTCCTCCAATGTATCTATAACATTTGTTTTATTCTGTTCAAAAATAGGTGTCCACATGGTTGGTGAACTCTTCGCCAATCGAACAGTGGATGCAAATCCACTTCCGGCCATATCAAAAATATCACGTTCATTTTTTTCTTTATCAATCACCGTTTTCCCCAACATAAAAGAACTGATATGCGATAAATGTGACATATATGCAATGTGCTTGTCATGAGATTTAGGGTCCATATATCGAATGCGCATCCCCAATTTTGAAAAAATATCCAATGCTCTTTCCTGCAAGGTAAATGCCGTTTTTTCCACCTCACAAATAATGGTTGTCTTCTTTTCGAACAATCCACTATGGGCCGCAGATGGCCCCGAAAATTCTGTTCCAGCAATGGGGTGTGTCGCTAAATAATTTCTTCTTTTAGCATGTGACTTAACGGCCAAGCAGATATCTTCTTTTGTCGAACCCACATCAATAACCAAAGCATCATCTTTCACCATGTCTAATACCCTCGGAATCACCTTTAATTGCGCATCAACAGGTACAGAAACAATGACTATATCTGCCTTAGGCAACTCACTAAAAGTTGCTTTTTCACTTATAACCTTCAAACCAAAAGCCTCATCCAAATGCTGCTCGTTGGTGTCTATACCATAAATGATGGCTTCTGGATATTGCTCCTTGATATCCAGCACCATACTACCTCCTATTAACCCTATTCCTATAACAAATACATGCATATTAAAATCGTTTTAGGGCTGTTATAATTTGCTCTTTTGACACACACAATGAAAACCGAATATAGCCTTCTCCTTGACTTCCAAAAACAGTTCCTGGAGTTATAAAAACAGCTTTCCCATATAGTATCTCGTCGGTTACCTCTTCCGACTTTCTCCCTTTAGGAAGCTTTGCCCAAACAAACAACCCTGTTGTATTTCGATCATAAGTACATGCTAAGGCATCTGCTATTTTAAAAATCAAATCTCTTCTTTCCTCGTATTCTTTGTTCTGATCTCTAAACCAATGATGAGCCATTTGTAACGCTTCAATTGCCCCTTTCTGAATGCCATAAAACATACCAGAATCCATATTACTCTTTACTTTTAACACCTGGTTTATAAACTTTTTATTTCCCAACACCATCCCAACACGCCATCCGGCCATATTAAAAGATTTACTTAAAGAATTCAACTCTAAGGCAACCTCTTTTGCTCCCCTAACTTGAAATATACTTTGCGGCTTTTCATTCAATATAAAACTGTAAGGATTGTCGTTGACAATTAAAATATGATGCTTTTTCCCAAAATCCACTACCTTCTCAAAGGTCTCTAATAAAGCTGTTGAGCCGGTTGGCATATGTGGATAATTGACCCACATTATTTTCACTTTTGACAGATTTCGTTTTTCTAATGCTTCTAAATTTGGCTGCCAATCGTTGGCTTGATCTAAGTTGTAAAATACAGGCTTCGCCCCCACTAGTTTTGTTACCGATGTGTAGGTTGGATATCCTGGATTCGGAATCAACACCTCATCACCTTCATTTAAAAAGGCCATAGAAATATGCATAACACCTTCTTTACTACCCATTAACGGCAACACCTCATTCTCTGGATTTAAATCTACATGAAACCATTGCTTATAAAAGTTAGACATGGCAGCTCTTAGTTCAGGCAGTCCTTGGTAACTTTGATATGCATGTGCATTGAGATCACTAAAACTCCGCTGTATGGCATTGACAACTTCCACTGGCGGAGGTAAATCAGGACTACCGACCCCCATATTAATGATGGGTTTTCCTGCCGCAATCAATGCTTTTACTTCTTTTAGTTTTTTAGAGAAGTAATATTCTTCTACAGTCGCTAATCTTTTTGCTGATTGCATCATATTCTCCCGTTTTTATAAGTTCCTAGCACCTTTAATTCTGAAGCCATAATCTCAAGAATTGCAACTGCTTTTTCATACTCTTTATAGTTTTCAAAAGTAACATCAACAAAGAATGAATACTTCCATGGCGAAGCGATTACTGGCAATGATTGAATTTTTGTCAAGTTCATTTTACAATCACTCAACACATTTAAAATTGCCGCTAAACTTCCTCGTTTGTGATCTAACTGAAACTTTAATGATGCTTTATTTATGTGATCAATACCATTATTCGGCCTGCGAGTTTGCACAATAACAAATCGTGTTGCATTGTCTTTTATAGTTTGAATTTCATCCTCTAAAACCTCCAAATCAAAGAGCTCTGCTGCCAAACGAGGTGCAATTGCAGCCACTCCTTTTAATGTATGTTTCGAAATTCTTTTCGCTACTTCTGCCGTATCCACATCCTCTATCAATTTAATATGTGGATATGATTTAAAAAACTCTTTACACTGCAGCAGCGCCATTGGATGTGAACAAACTTCTTTAATATCCTCCATTTCTTGCCCCGGCAAAGCCATTAAGTGATGATGTATGTTTAAATACTCTTCTCCACTTATGTGTAAATTATGTGCATCTATCAGCGCATAATTTGGTATAATAGAACCTGCAATCGTATTTTCTATTGCCATAATTCCTACTGTGGCTGTTTCATTCAACAAACTACCCACCAATTCATCAAAAGACAAGCATTCTTTTAACGTTGCGTGACCTCCGTAAAAGTCACGTGCTACCTTATGATGATTCGAGCCTTGTGCTCCTTGAATTGCTATTATTTGTTTCATTTTAGATATAAAAAAAAGCCTCGAGATTCGAGACTTTATAAACTATTAGTTAGTTACTAACAATATGGTACAAAGTCTCTGCTCTTATTAAAAAAATAAAAGTAAAAATAGAAACCTTGCCAAATGTTCTGTAACATCTTTTGTTGTTTTGTTCTTGTTATACAAAGCAAATCTAAAAATTATATTTACATAAACAAACTATTTACAAAGAAAGTACACAAAACACCTAAACTACAACGATATAGATAAAAAAACACCACTATCTACAGCCTTTTAGTTGTCAAAAAAACGTCACTTTTCATTCGAGTTAAAAATAAGGAACTAAAAAAGCTTCTCATTACCTGAGAAGCTTTTTTACAATTTCGCTTGTATCGCTTACTTTTTTGGCTTAAATACAATTTCATAAGACTTGCTATTACGCAATAACTTCTTGGTCATCTTTTTCAAATCCTTCACTGTAATCGATTTTACAATATCCTCATAATTCTTAGGATCATTCATATTATACCCTTCGAGTATATCATTCTTTAACAAACTCATTTGATAGCTATTGTAGTTCTTACGCTCTTCTCTCTCTTTTAAGTAGTTTGTCAGTGTCTTATCTACATCTGCCTGCTGGATATTCCCTTTTTTAAGATCTTCTATTTCTTTGTGTACAATACCAATTAGCTTTTCTGCTAAGGCCGGATCACAATCAAAATTCACAGATATTGAAGCTTCCTCAGTTGGTCTTTTAGAAATTGAACCTCTTGTACGAGCCCCATAAGTACCTCCTTCTTCTTCTCTTAAAGACTCTGTGTAACGCAATTGTAGAATATCACCAAGAGCTCTCATTAGCAAGGCATTTTTCAAAGAATATTCCATTTCGTTTTTAACAACAACACGCACTGATGTTTTAGGATCTTCCATCTCTAAAAACACATCTTTATCTATGGTATCTTGTATCCAACTTGTTGCATTGTTTTTCCAATTTTCTTTGTCACCATTAGCTGGTATACTTGCTATATACTTCTCTAACAAAGGCTTTACAACTTCTTTCGAAACATCTCCTACAATGAAGAACTTAAAATCAGCTACATTTCCAAATCGGCTTTTATAGATACTTTTAATTACATCAAAAGACATTTCTGATACTAGCTTTTTATCAAACAAACGCTCTGTAGGGTGATTTTTACCATACAAAATAGTTGTAACGCTATCCCTCATTTTAGACTGTAATTGCTTACTATTTCTAATTAAAAAGGCATCTACATTTTGCATTAAAACATTGTATGATTTTTCATCAAAACGAGGTTTTGTAAAACGTAAATTCACCATTTGCATCATGGTTTCTACATCTTTTGTAGAGGAAGAACCCGATACGCTCTCAGAAACCCCTCCTAGACCTACTCTTGAACTTGCTTTCTTACCTGCCAACACTTTTGGTAAATCAACAGCAGAAAAATCTCCTAATCCAGACATTTGAACTACATTTCCAAGCAATGTTGCTGATGGCAAATCTTTTACATCTATTAACGAACGACCACCATAACTGACCGCACTTAACTTTACGTCATTTTTATTTTTATCAACAAACTTATAGTATACTTCGACACCATTGCTCAATGTAAAAACTGTTGAACCAATTTCTTTGTTCTCTTTTTCTGAAAGAATGCTCCCTGCAGTAAGGTTGACTCCCGACATGAGTGATTTCACATTCGTTTCTTCTTCATATCCTTTTAAGGTCGTATCATTTTCAACAGCATTGATGATAGCAATAGCTTCTTCTTTTGTTAAATTCTTATTTCCTTCAACACCTGTAACAACTACAGATCTATTCTTTTTAAGATATAATTTTTGTAGTTGAGTCAACAACTCTTGTTGTGTTAATTGACCAAAAATCTGCTTCGCAATTTCAAATTCTTTTGCTAAATCAGTAAGATGTGAGTTTTCTAGGTAATTTGTTTGAATCGCCCTAACAATTTGTCCATGGCTTCTATTTCCAAGTCCTGCAAGTTGGTTTTCATAAGAACCTGTATACTCTGCAACAACTCTTTTAATTTCTGCTTTGGTGAACCCAAATTTCACAGCTCTATTGATTTCTGATAACACCAACTTAAACGCCTTGTGCTGCATGTTTGGTTTTGGCGCCAATCGAGCACTAAATTGATTGTTTGATCTCGACAAACTACCATAGCCAATGCCTGCGTACAACAGAGGTGAGTCTGGATTTTGGTTTATTTCATTTAGTCTCGTTGAGATAATTGAAGTAACCATACTATTCAACAAACTTTCTTTTAAATCTGCTACTGTTTCATTCTTCAAGGATTTATCATGACGTATCGCAAAGGTAATGTTTGAGGTCGTTACCTCTTTATCCATTCCCATGTCATAAATAAGTTCCTCATTGTCTGCAATCGGAAAATTTGATCGCTCTATTGGATTCTCAACTGCAGGAATCGTAGAAAACAATGTTTTGATCTTCTGCTCCATTTGAGCAACATCTACATCACCTACAATAGCAATGGCCTGTAAATCTGTTCGATACCAATCGTGATAAAAATCTCGCAACGCCTTATATTCAAATCCTTCTACAACATCCATCTTACCAATTGGCAGACGTTTGGAGTACATAGAGTTGTTAAACATCGTACCTATCGTTTGCTGCAATACTCGCATGCCTCCGCTTTGACGCGTTCGCCACTCTTCTTTAATTACACCACGCTCAGAATCAATCTCTTTGTCTAATAAAGACAAATAATTAGACCAATTGTGTAGAATAGACAATCCTGTATCAATCAATTCTGGTGTTGTTGGTATGTTATTAACATTGTAAACTGTTTCATCAAAAGAAGTATACGCATTGATGTCTTTTCCAAAAACAAGTCCGTGTTCTTGCATTTTATTTAAGATGCCTTTTCCCGGGAAATCTCTCGTTCCATTAAACGCCATATGTTCTAAAAAGTGAGCCAATCCTTGCTGGTTGTCTTTTTCTAAAACAGATCCTACATTCTGTATGATGTAATAACTTGCCACATCCTTTGTAACACTTGTGTTATGAATATAGTAGGTCATTCCGTTATCTAAAACGCCTTTTTTGATACTCTCATCTTGGGGTAAAGGTTGTTCCGCATTTAGTTCCTGAGCAAATGCATTGACATTAAAAGCAACGCATAAAGCCCATAAAAAAAGCTTCTTCATAGTAAAATTAT
>JBELDQ010000104.1:0-7649 GCA_042094215.1 Polaribacter sp.
AACGCAAAATTGGTGTACAATAATTCGCCATCATTTAACTGGACATTAAATTTCCGAAATCAAGCCTTTGATGAAATGCAAGCAGAAGGAGAAAACATGACAGCGTATGATAAAAATAATTTAATGGATGCGGAATATGACGGATCTGAATTGTGCTTCCGCGCAGATGAAAAAATTAAAACGTTTCAAAAAGATGCATCAAGAGAAGCAGGTGTTTTTCACCACCTAATTACACTACCAACATACCACACAACTGCACTGCATATGAACGACTTAACAGCAGGTTATTTTGGCAATGAAGGAATGCTAGCGTATGTAAGGGATGTACAAAGACAAGAAATTAGAAAAGGCGTTTCTTGTGTAAAGCACCAAAGAATGGCTGGATCTAACCTTGGAGACGATCATAAAACATTTTTCACAGGAGATAAGGCTCTAAAAGCTGAGGGTGAGAAAAACACCTCAAATCAGTTTGAAAATAATTCAAATGGCAAAAGCGTCGAAAAACTATTGACCGTGATTGCCTAAATAACTATAACAATCATTTAAAAATGCGTTCGTAAAGATTACGAACGCATTTTTTATACGTGTATATCTCCTAAATGTCAACTACAAGATGAACATGCTATAAGAAGGAGAGCAACATCAGAAATCACTTAAAAATTAGAGATAGTACTGCAAGCTCCGTAGCAACCAACGTATCTTTGATTACTTTTTTTTAGAAATATTTTTGAAACCTATTGTACTGTTCTTAAATTTCGGACACCTCTGAATACTGCCACAACAATCGATTTAAAGAATGCACTAATGAACTCACAACAACTTAAAAACAGAATCTATATCTAACAGAACTGAAGACTCTTTTGAGTAGAAAAGAGCGCGGATCATCAATATTATCCCAGTCTAACCCTTCGCCGTATATTCGTTCCTTATTGCGCTCTTTTACTCTTTCTGATTAGATATCTAAAATAGGAAAAGACAGACTTAAGAGAACTGAGCTAAAAAACAACATTTTTATTTGTTAATTTTAGTCATTGGTCTTCTACCCTTGAATTACTGTTGAAGCTATTTTCACTGATTTATTTTACAGTTCTTTTACTATTTAACAGTACTACTGAAACAACCGTTTCATCGCATGGATGTCCTAATTTTACAATAGGAAATATTGTTTTAATAGCTTTCTAGAAACTGCGATTAAAGCTAATTTAGCACTCTTACCCTCGTTCGTAATTCTTTGAAATAGAACGCTTCAACCTTTTGCATATTTACAAGTAATACATAAACATAAGAAAAGTAAGTTCCGGAGCTTTCTATTTTCGACTTTACTAATTCTTGCTCTTCCTCGCACACTGCTTTCAGATTCTTTAATGGTTGACCTAATACCACCGTAGCTCAATCATTGGGATGCTGTATCAAACTTGTGAAGTCCATCCATTGCTCATGCTGGTCAGGATTGAAACTTTACTATATATCGTAAAGGAGGTCAATCTATTTTAAGAAAACGAATACGCGCGAAACTCTTTGCAAATTTTAGTTGTCGGTATTTATTTATTACTTTAACGCTTCAGAAAAAATAAGACCCAACAGAAAAGTTGGTCCTAATTAAAAATACCCTAGCACTATTGGACCTAAAAATAGAAATTATTGAAACGATTGGAAAGATTGTTGTTTTTATCATGACGCTTCTTGCTGTTTTTCTTTTTACAGTGAAAACAAAAAACAAACTTGCAAACACACTGTTCGGGTGGTATTTATTGGTCATCGCATTTGACCTCATCGGTTTATTTACCAACAAGACGCAAGACTATCCCAACATTCAAAATTTAAAAATGGCCTCTAGCCTACTTCAAATGCCTTTGTTCTATCTCTATGTATTGGCTGCTTGTTATCACAATTTTAAAATTAGGGGTACGCATGTTCTTCATGGAGTTTTATTTTTACTCTTTCTTTTCATTTTTAAAACAACAGATTTCTCGGGACATAGTTTATTGTTGTATGAAATACTAGGAGAACTCCAATTTGTCCTCTACATCGTAGCACTCTTCATCGTATTGAAAAAGTACAAAACAGTATATCTAGAAAATTATTCAAATGCTAATTATGCACTCCATACATGGCTATTTCAAATTACCCTATTTTCTTGCATAGCGCATTCATTTGTGCTCTTTAGATGGTATCTATCCCATTCAATATTTCAAGAATATGTGTTAAACATCAACATACTCATTAGTCTCTCTGTTTTAGCAATCACCATGTTTTTCGTGCTTAAGGCATTGTATCAACCCGCATTATTTACCGGTATTAACATGCAGTTAAAGTCGGTAAAAATGATGCTTCAAAATAACCCTGGAACCATTGTAAAAAAAGAAACCTCTGAAAATAAAAACGTCCAAAAGCTCATTGCATTGATGGAACATGAGAAACCCTACTTAGATTTTGAATTGACATTGCAAAAACTAGCGCTACAAGCTGATATTCCAGAACGCGAATTATCGTTGCTCATCAACCATCATTTGAATAAACATTTCTTTGATTTTATCAATGAGTACCGAATACAGGATGCGAAACTACTGCTGACCGACCCAGCCAAGAAAGAGGTCACTGTTTTAGAAATCTTATATCAGATTGGTTTTAATTCTAAATCCTCTTTTTACACTGCTTTTAAGAAAGCAACAAATATGACACCCTCAGCGTACAGAAAATCAGTACGTTCTGCTTAGTCCGACTTTTAATCAGACACTTTTTTTGCACAAAATCAGTTCGACTTTCTGTATTCGGACTTTTTATTTAGAGGAGTTCGCTTCATTTGTACTCAACCATAACACCATTCAGATGAAACGTACAATGACCACATTTTTCTTACTAGTTACTTTATTAGCGCAATCTATAAACCTACATTCTCAAAAACACAAAACAGCCATATTAAACAAAGTAGATGCTATTTTCACATCCCATTTCAACAATAAAGGTGCTGGAGGTGCACTGGTTGTTTTGCAGGATAACAACGTCGTATTTAAGAAAACTATGGGTTTGGCAAACATAGAATACCAAGTTCCGGTAACTCATAAAACCGTTTTCAACATCGCTTCAAATTCAAAACAATTCACCTCTCTATTGGCACTAATTTTAGTGAATGAAGGAAAGCTTTCACTTCATGACGATATAAGAAAGCACCTACCTGAGTTAACACATATACCCCACAAAGTGAGCATTGCTCAGCTCACAAATCACACCCACGGGTTGCCCAATGTTGATGAATTGGCCTATCTTAAAGGAATTGACCGAATGACGCATCAAGAAACCTTAAACATGCTATTCAACATCAAGCAATTCAATTTCAAACCAGGCGATGACTATCAATACAACAATACAGGGTATGTATTGCTCTCAGAAATCATTACTCGTGTTGGAAGGAAACCTTTTGCTGATCAATTGAAAGAAAAAATATTTGACAAATTCGGAATGAACGACAGTCAAGCTGTTGGAGATTACAAACAAATAATACCCAACAAGGCGTACTCCTATGCTGCTACAAGGAATGGCTATCGCAAGCATCCGGTGAAGATTAGCACCATGGGATCCTCTGGAATTTATACTAGTTTGAATGACTTGATTACTTGGTCGAAAAAATTTCTATCTTCGAACAATCCCTACAGAGCACATCTAGATACAATGAAGGTGCCCACAATTCTAAATTCTGGCAAAAAAATAGCCTATGGCATGGGGCTTCAATTTGAAAATTACAAAGGCATTGATATTCTATTTCACGGAGGTGGTACTGAAGGATATCGCTCTTATGTCTTGCATGCTCCAAAGCACAACCTATCGTTGGTATTCTTGTCAAATGCTGGAGGCTTTTCTGGGTACGACGTTACCTATAAAGTACTAGAAACAATATTGAAAGCATACATACATCGCCCTAAAGAAACTAGTAGTACTAAAGATGTATTGGCATTTAAGGGAACCTATGAGCTATATCCGGGCAACTATTACGATATTATTGGAAGCAACGATTCTTTATCCATTCAAATTTATGGAACCAAAGAAAAAGCAGTACTTCCTAGAATTGGAACAAGTACCTTTAAAGGACCATGGCCCTTTTCTAAGCTCATCTTTCAAGAAAATGGTTTTGATCTAAGGTGGGCAGATTTCTCCTACCCTGCTAAAAAAATCAATCCAATATCATTTAAGAATAAGGATATTGATCTTACCAAATTTACAGGAAATTATACGAATAAAGCTTTTAATGTACGCTATGAAATTAAGCGAAAAGAGCATACATTGATCATACAACACCCTTTGAATGGTGAAACTGTCATTGTTCCTTTTTCTGAAACAAGCATGTATGCACAAAACAGTTCTTTTGGAAAAATTGACTTTATCATTGATGACTCAGGAGAGATTGAAGGATTTACATTATCTAGACAAAATCTTCAAAACCTTCTCTTTACGAAGTAAAACTATTGCTTGTCATGGGGAGCGTCAACATAACACGCTCCCCTACCTATTAAAATATTCTAATTTTTCATTTGGTTTATTTTCTTTTAGTACTTTAGGGCTGACTCATAAGAACAGTCATTTAAAAATACAAAGACTTCATAAAACAAAACAGATGTCAATCTATAAAAAAATAGCAGAAATTGGTTCGAAATACATTGGTAAACCAAGCATGTTTAAATATGGCTTTAATCTTTCTCCAATGTATAGAAGGAGTACTGCTAAAATTACACATGTGTCCAAAGACCTATGCACAGTAAAAATCAAACTTCCACTGAGCTACAAGAATAAAAACTATGTAAACTCAATATTTGGTGGCAGCATGTTTTCTGCTGTAGATCCAATACCTATGATTCAATTGATGCATCTAATTGGCGATGCTTATATTGTTTGGGATAAAAGTGCCGAAATTTCTTTTTTGCGACCCGCCAAAGAAGACCTCTATGCTGATTTCCTGTTCACACATGAAGAGGTTGAGGAAGTAAAGAAAAGTCTTACTCAAAAAAATGAACTAGAAATTGTCAAAACAACATTACTCACCAATAAAGATAAAACCGTAGTGTATTGCAAAGTCCAAAAAACAATTTATGTAGCCAATAAAGCATATTTTAAGAACAAGAGAAAAGAGAAAAAAAGGCACAAGAGTGCCTGATACTTATGAAAACAAATCATGAATTGTCTACATCTGTTATATCCTATACGAATCGCATAAATGCCTCATCGGTGAAATTATGGGAAGTAATATCTACTCCCGGAAATCTTAATTCTTGTCATCCTTTTTGCAAAAAAAACACGGTTATCAAATGGTCCGAAGTGGGTTCAGAAGACAGCATCGAATATTACAATGGTCTTGTATTGAACCGATTATTTACTGATTGGAATACAGGAAAAGGATATGAATTGTTCATTGGCAACGGAGCGTCTGCGACAGCAAAAGTAATCTGGACCATCACTGACAATAAAGATGGAACATCAAATTTATCAATCGTTATTTATCTTTTTACGGATATTGCATTGATGCACTATCCAAAATCTTTTCGGCCACTTATTAAAAGACTCTATTTTTTACCAAAAATGTCGCAATATATTAAAAGTGTCGTAAAAGGGTTCAAATTTTATATCGAAACTGGCATTCCTGTGAAGAAAAATCAGTTTGGAAATAATAGTATGTTTTCAACTCGCACTCCATAAATAAGTTGCATACTAATAACTATATTGCTAAAAGTCAAGAGTAAAAAATGGAAAAATATGTGCTTTTAGTGGTTTCACCATAATTTAAGCAATTATAAGGCTTTGGTAAGATCTCGGGTCTTTGAACCAATCGTTTTATCTTGTATCTCATTATAATTTTCATATTTTTAATCCTTAGTTAAACCTATAATTTTTTTCTCGTGTTTTTGCCGTAAAAACAACCATACATCTAGTTATAGAAACGGGGTTGCTTGACATCTCTTTTTGGGTAGATTTTAACAAGTAGTCCTAAGAAATAGATGTAGTTTTGGTATTGATCATTCATCAACACACTACCATGATATACATCTCTAAATACCGCTATGCAGGACTCCAAGCTAGTCGTAAAATAGTCATTTTTTTGTTCTTATATTTCATAAGTATCGGTACTACTGCAGCGCAAAATAATGCGATAGTTAATTTTACAAGCAAGGTGCATACAATCACCTCATCAAGTTTGGGTCAAGACTTAAGGCTTCAAATTTATACGCCTCCAAGTTATTCGAAATCATCCCAAGAATATCCGGTACTCTATATTTTAGACGGACAACGTTATTTTTTAAGTGGTGTCGCAATTCAGACAGCCATGAGAAGTCCTCGCGCTATTCCTGAGATGATTGTTGTTGGGATTGATACCCACCAAACACTAAGACGCACATGGTTCGGAGACAAAAAAGAGAATTTCACAAATTTTTTAGTGAACGAAGTGGTTCCTTGGATAGACTCCAACTATAACACCAACAAGGAACGTGTTATTTTTGGATGGGAAGCCGCTGCTTATTTCCTCAGTGAATTGATACTGCAAAAAAATGAAACTTTTAATGGGGCCATCTTAACAAATGGCGGTTATGCTTCCGAAGACAAAGTGAAAGAATTTACCTCGGATAAAGAGGTGTACTTGTTCATCGCCAATTCTAAAAAAGATATTTATTATATCAGTTCAAGCGATCCCTTCAGTGAAATATTGAAACAAAATGCACCTAAAAACTTACGATGGAAGTATCGTTTGTTTAATGACGAAGTGCATGAATCTCTTGCTCATTTGTCTATGTATAAAGGCCTAAAATACTATTATCACAACTATAACGCTCTTGTTTTTGAAAGTATACAACAGTATGTTGATCTTGGAGGACTCCCCTATCTCACTTCCTATTTTGAAAAGCGAGCAGCGCGATTCGGAATGGATAAAAAAATAGATGACGCTACAAAAAACGGACTCATTTGGTTGGCTTGGAAACGAAACAACTTTGAGTACTTTTCTTTTTTTATGGAGGAATTTAAGGATGTTTTAACAACGAAAAGATATGCTTCGGCCTATTGGCAAAATCGTTTTGGACAATTTTATTTAAAACATAAAGCATATGAAAAAGCCATCAACTATTTTCAATCAGGACTAAATCAATATCCAAACTCAAGATTTGAAAAAGAATTGAAAGAGGGGCTTACCAGTGCAAAAGCGAGCACACTTAATTAAAATACAATACACTTAGAATGTTGGTCTTATTTTCAAAACAAATGGCCTATTATTTCGTTGATTTTCCGATCAAATGAACCTAATTAACTGACTGCACTTCAATCGAATTTAAGGCAATCGCACTTCTCATTTTAAGGAGTCATAAAAGCACCATCTATTTTTAAAGAGGACTTAACATAAATAGATGCTTTTCATCGTTTTACCGAAAGTGAAGCAATCATAAGGCTTTGGTAACATCTCGGATCTTTGAACCAATTGTTTTTATCTTGTAACTGACAAAAACAATAGGTATTTCTCTTTTTTGACTGATAAATTACAAGCATCTCATTATAATTTTCATATTTTTACTACTTAGTTAAACCTATAGTTTTTTCATTTTTTTATTGTGTTTTTTTCATGTAACAACGAACATGTCAAAAGAAGAAAATGAAAAAGCTACAACAAACTAAGA
>JBELDQ010000105.1:0-3728 GCA_042094215.1 Polaribacter sp.
CAGCAGAACATGTGCTGGCTGAAGGTGATGCAGATATTATTTCTATGGCACGCCCATTCTTGGCAGACCCAGAATGGGTGAATAAAGCTTCAGAGGGTAGATCAGATGAGATCAACACATGTATTGGTTGTAATCAAGCTTGTTTAGATCATGTATTTCAACAAAAAGTTGCAAGTTGTTTGGTCAATCCGAGAGCGTGTCATGAAACAGAGCTAAATTATGATACAACAACGCACCCAAAAAATATAGCCGTTATTGGGGCCGGTCCCGCCGGATTGGCTGCTGCTACTATTGCCGCAGAAAGAGGTCATGTTGTTACACTATTTGATAGTGCGTCTGAAATTGGAGGACAATTTAATATTGCCAAACAGATTCCAGGAAAAGAAGAGTTTTATGAAACGCTGCGCTATTTTAACAAACAAATACAGCTTCACAATGTTAGCTTAAAATTGAATACGAGAGTCTCCAAAGAGGATCTTGTAAAGGCTAATTTTGATGAGGTGGTGTTAGCTACTGGAATCAGTCCGCGAAAACCTCCTATCGAGGGAATTGAGCACGAAAAAGTATTGAGCTATCTAGATGTTTTAAAACACAAGAAGCCAGTTGGAAAAAGAGTGGCCGTCATTGGCGCTGGAGGTATTGGTTTTGATGTTTCAGAATATTTGGTGCATGAAGGAGAAAGTACTTCACAGAATATAGATGCTTGGTTGAAGGAATGGGGAATCGATAAATCACTCAAAGCAAGAAGTGGTATTGAAGGGATTACGCCAGAGGTAGCAACTGCTCCAAGAGAAGTCTTTATGTTTAAGAGAAGTAAAGGGAAATTTGGAGGAAATTTGGGGAAAACTACGGGATGGATACATCGATCTACCTTGAAAAAGAAAAATGTTCAGTTTATAAATCACGTACAGTATACCAAAATAGACGATCAAGGCTTGCATTATATTCAAAATGAAGAAGCTAAAATTTTAGAAGTTGATACCATTGTTATTTGTGCAGGTCAAAAACCTCTTAACGAATTGTTCGCGCCTTTAGAAGAGAGTGGAGTGAAAGTACATATTATTGGAGGGGCTTCTGAAGCATCAGAATTAGATGCAAAAAGAGCCATTAACCAAGGAGCTAGATTGGCTGCTATTATTTAATAAAGAATACATCATATGATACTTACAGAAAATAGAGTGAAACATACAATGCAACTCGCAATCTTTCTTTTTGGAGCCATCTTTTTGGGATTGTCTCAAACCGCGCCCAAAGAGCAAAGGTTTGATGCCGTAGTAGAAGTGGGGATTTTTTATTACGAAGAAGAGAAAGCTATTAAAAAAATTAAAATCAAAGAAAAGGAACTTAGATATGGCGTAAAAAGAGAAATCATCGCTTACAATTCCAAAATTAAGGAAATATCTTTTTTGAAAAATGCTGAATTGAATGAAGTAACCAGCATTGTAAATGCTACAAAGACACCTTCGGATCGTGCTGTTATAGATAAAATTAGGACCCGAATTCACAAAGTAATGAATCCGATAAAGGATAGTATAAAAAGCTTTGAAACTCGATTGAATACAAACCTGGAGAAACAATTATCTAAGAAGCAATTTAAGAATTGGTTAAAATATCAAAGAAGAAAGAAAAGAGAAATGGCACCTAAGCCCCCAGAAGTGCAAAGAAGCAATCCTCCTCCTACTAGGAGAAGAATGGGGCAAAGAAGAAGATATTAGAAAAAAAACCTACAGTACTGTAGGTTTTTTTGTTTCTATATAAACGCTATTAAATAATTGTCGATATTTGCAATTACGCAAATTTTAAAACAAATACGAATGGCGATGAATAAAAATACGGTATTAGCATGGGCAACCTTTATAATGATTCTTGTAGGATTGGGATTGATTGCTCTCGGAGCTTTTAGATATGATGATGTTGCAGGATGGGGTTTTGCAGCAGTAGGCGTTGGTTTTTTTGCAGTAGCCTGGGTTTTCAATGCCTTGAAAGGAAGAGTATAGTCTTAAAAAAACAATGAGTTATTAAATTAATTTTCAATTATGTCTGACGATAAGAAAGTCATCTTTTCGATGAATAAGGTTTCTAAAACCTACCAGAGTACAAATAAACAAGTCTTAAAAGATATTTATTTAAGCTTCTTTTATGGAGCTAAAATTGGGATCCTAGGACTGAATGGATCAGGAAAATCGACCTTATTAAAAATTATAGCTGGTCAAGAAAAAAATTACCAAGGAGATGTTGTTTTTTCTCCGGGATATAAAGTAGGTTATTTAGAGCAAGAACCGAAACTCGATGACGATAAAACAGTTATAGAAATTGTAAGAGAAGGTGTTGCTGAAACAGTTGCCATCTTGGATGAATACAATAAGATTAATGATATGTTTGGTCTAGAAGAAGTGTATTCTGATGCAGATAAAATGGAGAAATTGATGGCTCAGCAAGCCGATCTTCAAGATAAAATTGATGCAGCCAATGCTTGGGAGCTAGATACCAAACTAGAAATAGCTATGGATGCTTTGAGAACTCCAGAAGGCGATACTCCAATTAAAAATTTATCTGGAGGTGAACGCAGAAGAGTTGCATTGTGTAGATTACTATTACAAGAACCAGAGATTTTACTACTCGATGAGCCTACCAACCATTTAGATGCGGAATCTGTTCACTGGTTGGAGCACCATTTAGCGCAATACAAAGGAACCGTAATTGCTGTAACGCACGATAGATACTTTCTCGACAATATTGCGGGCTGGATTTTAGAATTAGATCGTGGTGAAGGAATCCCATGGAAGGGGAATTACTCTTCTTGGTTGGATCAAAAATCGAAGCGTCTAGCTCAAGAAAGTAAAACAGCTTCTAAGCGACAAAAAACACTAGAGCGAGAGTTGGATTGGGTACGTCAAGGCGCAAAAGGTCGACAAACAAAACAAAAAGCTCGTTTAAAGAGTTACGACAAATTAATGAACCAAGATCAAAGGCAAACCGAAGAAAAGTTAGAGATTTATATCCCTAATGGACCGAGGTTGGGAACCAACGTGATTGAAGCAGAAGGGGTGTCGAAAGCTTTTGGAGATAAATTGTTGTATGAAAACTTAGCCTTTAATCTGCCTCAAGCAGGTATTGTTGGTATTATTGGGCCAAATGGAGCCGGTAAAACAACAATTTTTAAGATGATTATGGGAGAAGAAACACCTGATAAAGGGTCGTTTCATGTTGGAGAAACTGCTAAAATAGCCTATGTTGATCAGGCACATTCTAATATCGATCCAGATAAATCTATTTGGTCTAACTTTTCAGATGATCAAGAATTGGTTATGATGGGAGGAAAGCAAGTGAATTCTAGAGCATATTTAAGTAGATTTAATTTTGCCGGTAGTGAACAGAATAAAAAAGTATCTACCTTATCGGGTGGAGAGCGTAACCGTTTGCACTTGGCAATGACTCTAAAAGAAGAAGGAAATGTATTGTTGCTCGATGAGCCAACAAACGATTTGGATGTAAATACATTGAGAGCCCTAGAGGAAGGATTGGAAAACTTTGCAGGTTGTGCCGTTGTGATTAGTCACGATCGATGGTTTTTAGATAGAATTTGTACTCATATCTTAGCCTTTGAGGGAGATAGTCAAGTCTATTTCTTTGAAGGATCATTCTCTGACTATGAAGAAAATAAAAAGAAACGATTGGGTGGAGATGTGATGCCGAAACGAATTAAGTACAAAAAGCTAATACGATAA
>JBELDQ010000105.1:3828-7630 GCA_042094215.1 Polaribacter sp.
TATGGATTTCTTTTCCTTTTAACGATTCTGTTAACAACATTTACAGCATTAGGTCTTGCTTTATAATAGATATAATCATCATTTGACTTATATTTTATGTATTCCTTCTTGAAGTTGGTACCGTAAAAAAAAGGATCGTAATATCTATATATTGTGTAATTTTCTTTTTGAATACGTTGCCTCGGTTTGTAATTTTTTCTTTTTCTTTTGACCTTTTTATAGTTCACAGTTCTTCCTAGTTTCGCTTCGTAATAGTAGTATTGCTCGTCTTTATGAATAAGGCGATAGTTGTAATGAAATTTAGAACCATAGAATAAAGAATTATAGTGGCTAAGTGCCATATACTTGCTGCTTGAGTTGTTAATTGAGCGTTTGCGTTCAATTTCCTTTGCTTTGTAGGTACTTTTCCTATTGTTTGATGGGCTATACTTTTTTCTATTTGATGCGCTTGATGAGCTATATGCTTTTTTGTAATCTTTGCGCTTTCTTCGTATGACTTGTTCAGATGCTTCCACATAAGCTCCTTTTCTCGCTCTGTAGTATATGAAACGATCATCTATTTTATATTGTACATAGTTTTTTTTGAACTTAGTACTATAGAAGAAAGAAGTATAGTAGCTGTATGTATTGCTATGGAAATGCTGCTCTCTTCGATTATAATATCTCGTTTGTGCATCATTATATCTACTTCTTTCTGTGTCTTTATAGCTGATCTTAAATTCATTTGAAGCTCTTTTTACGCGTCTTTTAATCTCCTTGTATTTCGCTTTTCCATTTCGCGTTGCTCTGTAATAAATGAAATGATTATCTGTTTTATACCTGACATAATCTCGTTTGAAAGTTGAGCGATAAAAGAATGGGTTATAGTAATCATACGGCTCACCATGATACAAAGATCTTCGATGCTTGTAATTGTAGTTCGATCCACTATTGGAATAATAATTAGTTCTATGATTTGAAATTTTTACATGTTTATTTTTTGAAGACCTATATGAATAATGTCCGCTACTGCCATTTACACGACCTTCGTACGAAGGTCGATTATTTGAATCATAGCGTATGATTAAACTACCTATTCGACTCAAATATCCGTTTCTATAGACCATGCCAACGGAACCTATTCGGGTAAATTGATTTTGAGCGTTATAGTAAACAGTTACTGTTCCTACCTTAGTGATGAATCCTCTGCTATTTCTGGATATATTTAGAACCTTCTTTAGCCCATTTTTGTTGAGGTTCCTATAGGTGAAGTTTCCGCTCAGGAATACGCTAAATTTAATTCCTCGTTCAATAAACGTAATCGCTTTGTTCGTATTCGCAGTTCCGACTGCAGTCTTTGTTGTAAGTGAAGTTGCATGTGCGTGTAAGGTTGCAAAAGTCAACATTCCCAAACATACTAGTAGTAATTTCTTCATCGTCTTTAGTCATTTAATCATGCTTACTCTTTACGTTTTTCAGCTTCCACGTTATAGAACCTTTTCCAAAGAGCATGCCAAAATGTAAAAATGTTTTCATGATGAGAACATGTAATCTGCAGAATATGCTGAAAAGTTAAAGAGAGAAAGTCTTATTTTAGTAGGTATAAATCAGATGTGAGGAGTTCTATTTCTTTTTAGAGAAATGAAAAACGGGATGCCTAATTCGACTTAGAAAGTTGTTTTAACTTTTGTGTGTAGTTCCTTAGATGTAGTAATTCATTGATAAACGTGCCAGTACTTTTGTAAGGGACTTTGTAGTATTTGTTATTTGCTGTAGCAACGCAATAGAGCGATTTCCAATGAGAGCGTATGGACTTTAGGGCCTGTAAATACGTATAGTTCTTGCGATCATACATATGGGTTGGCTCAGAAATGATTCCGTTAATTTCTAGTACCTTGAAGTTCATCCCATTTTCAAGTTCATCAAAACTATTGTACTTCACATCGACTCTCCCATAATACCATCCATCAATAGAAGCACTCAGTTGATCAAAAGTGTGTTCGAGCTTTTTTGTTATTAAATGCTCTCCACATATAAATTGTGTTCCTTTTGCATGATTTCCAATTGAGGTAAGTTGTATAACGTTGCCATCACTAGGGATTTTATCCAACTCATCTTTATGATTTTCAGTGAGTTCATGGAAATAACGTGTTGCTCTTTTATCTGCCTTGATGAGTTGTTCTAGGGTAGAAGTTCCGTTGCCAATAACAGCTAAGAATTTCTTTAAAGTAATTGAGCTAATACATCCATTTTCTTGATTTGGATTTTTGTGATAAAATATACCACATTCATTTTCATAGTCTAGGAATTCTTGGAGTAGAATATCAATAGGATATTTATTTAAATAGGCTCCTAATTCTTGTTTTGATGCTAATTTTTTAACTAGGAGTCCTTTAAATCCAATATCAGGTTTTGCAATGATAGGAAAAGCTATTTTTTGAGCTTTAAGTGTTTTGAGCACCTTGTTAATTGAACAATTTGGAGTTACGAAAACTGTTTTTGGTCGAAATTTTTCAGGAATGAGTCGAAGCGTGTCGTATTTGCTTTCTGTGCCATTCCCTGAACTTTTAATGCTTGGGTTTGCGGCACTAAAAAAAGTAATATGTTTTGCCTTTATAGCTAAATAAAAAGCATAAGGTAAATTGGGAAGATAGAACATTGATGTGGGCCAATATTCCCAATTAAAAATTGTTTCTATTTTTTGATAGTGCTTCAATATTTTCAATCGTTAAACAATGCATCTAAAAGAGTCTTGAAAGTTTTAAATGCCAGTATAATTGTAAAAATAATAAGGAGAATTGCAACTAATAATAGTGTATAGGGAATAAAAAGCGAATCTTCCATTTTATCAAAAGCTTTGAAAGCGATGTTTAATGAAACAGGAGATACGATTAATAAAAGGATTAAAAGGAGTAATTTTTGGATTCCTCTAGCCAGTAATTTTTGATTAATGCTCATGTTTATAATTGATAAGTGCTGTTCTTACATTTTTATATTTCTGAAGTAACTTGCTTGCGGTTTTACGGTCTATGTTTAATTCTTGAACCAACATCAATTCTCCACGATCTATTAATTTATCATTTGAAAGTTGCATATCAACCATTTTATTTCCTTTAACCTTACCCAGTAAAATCAGAGAAGAGGTGGTTAACATGTTTAATACCATTTTTTGTGCTGTGCCAGCTTTCATTCTAGAACTCCCGGTAACAAATTCTGGTCCAACGACAACTTCTACAGGGAATTTGGAAACCTTTGCCAGTGGACTATTTTTATTACAAGTAATGCAACCCGTGCTAATGGCGTTTGCGTTACACTGCTCTAATGCAGCTATCACATATGGGGTTGTTCCAGAAGCAGCAATACCAACAACAATATCTTTCGTGCTAATTTGATGCGCTTGTAAATCTAGCCATCCCTGTGTTTTAGAATCTTCGGCATTTTCTACTGCTTTTCGTATTGCGGTATCTCCTCCTGCGATTAATCCAATAACAAGTTCGTGCGGAACACCAAAAGTTGGAGGACATTCAGAAGCGTCTAAAATTCCAAGGCGTCCACTTGTTCCCGCCCCCAAATAAAATAGACGTCCACCATTTTTAAGCTTGTCAACAATGTTATTTGTTAATATGGCTATTTGAGGAATTGCTTTTTCAACTGCATAGGCAACAGTTTTATCTTCGTTGTTAATACTAGTTAGCAACTCAGTGCTATTCATAAGTTCTAAATCTGTATACTTAGATTCTTGTTCTGTGGTTTTCGTAAAACTCATGTTCAAAAATAACTAAAAAAGGCGATGTAATTTTTACATCGCCTTCAAAAGATATCA
>JBELDQ010000106.1:0-1128 GCA_042094215.1 Polaribacter sp.
ATATGAAAACGCATTGTATGCAATGCTTCTTAATGTCACATTCCAAGTGAAAATAGTTGCTTGAATGCGTGCTGAAAATTAGTTTTGATGCGTTGAAAGCCTTGTGATTAGTGCCCTGCGTATCGCTGTCATCTTCGTGTCATGTTGCTGTCATAAGCAAGTCGTACGAGAGGTGAGAGAGAACAATGCTCAATGCGTATCTTTGCCTAAAAAACACATACAAAGAACTAATGAATACAAATCCAATGAATATAAGAGATGTAAAAAAAATGAGATTAGAGCGCCACTGGTCTCAGGAGCAATTGGCTGATATGAGTGGACTCAGTATCAGAACCATTCAACGCATTGAAAATGGTGGAAATGCAGGCTTGGAATCTTTAAAAGCGTTGGCAGCTGTTTTTGATACCACCATTAAAGACTCTGATAAGAACGCCGAAATCGAACAAATTAGAAAAGAGGAAGCATATATTCAAAACCTAAAAGGATTTTACAAAATGCTAGTACTCGCCATATGTAGTTTGGTGGTGTTTTTGATCATTGCTATTGTTGAATCAGATTCAGAAGGTTGGTCACTCTTTTTTTATATGCTCATTACTTGGGGTGTTTTTCTGGGGATTTATGCTCTCAATTACTTTGATTTCTTTGGAGAAGCATGGAAGCGAAAAATAGTTGATAAGAAATTTAAGAAATAAAAATAACGGAATCTGCTACATTCTAGTACATATCAAAAAAAGCCTTTAAAAGGGCTTTTTTTGATGTAACCACTCATAGAGTTCAAACGAAAGAGGGGTATATTCTACGAGCTTCTGCAGCTGCTACATACTTGCAATCTTTAGAAATTTATTAACAATAAATTGCACTTTTTTCTGCATCTTTGTGAATCATGAAAATCTATCCAATAGAAACGGGCAATTTTAAGCTAGATGGCGGCGCTATGTTTGGTGTGGTGCCAAAATCTATTTGGCAAAGAACAAACCCTGCAGATGCCAATAATTTAATATCTATGAGCATGCGTTGTATGCTTATTGAAGAGGGCAATCGACTCACCTTAATCGATACCGGTTTGGGGGCCAAGCAATCAGAGAAGTTTTTTGGGTATTATGACCTGTTTGGAGATTTTTCTCTAGA
>JBELDQ010000106.1:1228-7595 GCA_042094215.1 Polaribacter sp.
TGCAAGAGGTAGGTTTTGATGTTTTGTTAATGGACGGACATACAGAAAAGCAAATGTTGCCTAAAATTCAATACCAAGGAAAAACCGTGGTGTTTATGGCAGATTTGTTGCCAACAACAGGCCACATTCCCTTGCCGTATGTAATGGGGTATGATACACGCCCGTTGTTAACCATAGAAGAAAAAGCGCACTTTTTAAAGGAAGCTGCAGACCAAGAGTACTTCTTGTTTTTAGAACATGATGCCTACACAGAACTCTGCACCGTAAAGCACACAGAAAAGGGAGTGCGACTCAATGAGAAATTTAAGTTTACAGAAATATTTAATTAATTCAAGAAAAGAATCGTATGAAAATTTTAAAACCCGTTTATATTACAGGAGCATTGGCTGTTTCTTTAATAGGTTGTAAATCAGTAAGCACAATTCCAGTTCCAAAAGGAACCAGTAATAGTGTCAATATATCAGCAAAAAAAGCCGCATTGACCCAGCTAGAAAAAGAAACTTGGGGACATGCAGATTTGGCAACAGATAGCATTCCTGGAATGAGTATTGCTAAGGCATATGCATTCTTAGCAGGAAAAAAAGGAGTTGAGGTAGTTGTAGGTGTGGTTGATTCAGGTACCGATTTAAAACACGAAGATCTTGCAGCAAACGCATGGGTAAACACCAAAGAGATTCCAAACAATGGAAAAGACGATGATAAAAACGGCTATATAGACGACATCAATGGATGGAATTTCTTAGGGTCTATCTACAAAGAAAATTTAGAAGCTGAAAGAATTCTGAAGAACCCAAAATTGGTAGAAGATACTGTGTATCAAGAAATAAAAGCAGCCCAAGATAAGAAGGTAGCAGGAGCGGAAAACAATAAAAAACGTTTTACACAAATGTTAGGAGCTGTGAAAATGGCAGATGGAGCGCTTTCAAAACATTTGAATAAGAAAGACTATACTGCAGAAGATGTGAAAAACATTCAGTCTGAAGATCCTGCTGTAATGCAGAGTGCAACCATTGCAAAGCAGATGTATGGTTTTGGATTGTCTTCTTTAACTCAGGCAATCACAGAAATTCAAAAAGAAGTTGACAAAGCTGATGCGTTGTTAAGTGGTGATAACCTAAAAACAGATTATAGAGCCCCGTTAAAGGACAATGCACAAGATTTTACAACACGTGGTTATGGAGACAACAATCCTGGGCACTCGATCAAAGATGAGGCGCATGGTTCGCACGTATCAGGAATTATTGGAGCAGTTAGAAACAACGACAAAGGAATGAATGGTGTTGCCAATTCGGTAAAAATCATGGCAGTAAGAGCAGTTCCTGATGGAGACGAGTATGATAAAGATGTTGCATTGGGAATTAGATATGCAGTAGACAACGGTGCCAAAGTAATCAATACGAGTTTTGGAAAAGGATATTCTCCAAACAAACAATGGGTGTATGAGGCACTTCAATATGCTGCTGAAAAAGATGTATTGATTGTAAATGCAGCAGGAAATGACGGGAAAGACATCGATGTAGAAAAAACCTATCCAAATGACTCTAAAGACCTCCTAACAGAAGTTTCTGACAATGTTTTAACGATTGGAGCAATGAGCTCTAATTACAACGAAAAAATGCCAGCAAGCTTTTCGAACTATGGAAAAATCAACGTAGACATTTTCGCGCCAGGAGTACAGATTTACTCAACTACTCCAGAGAACGAGTACAAATATTTTAGCGGTACGTCTATGGCAGCGCCATCAACTGCAGGAGTAGCAGCATTGGTACGTTCGTACTATCCAAAATTATCTGCAAGTCAGGTAAAACACATTATTATGAATTCTGGTACGAAAATTGATTTTGACGTACTCAAACCAGGATCTGCTTCAAGAGAAAACCCGCAAGGTGTAAAAGTTCCTTTTGCAGAGTTGTCTGTAACAGGTAGAATTGTAAACGCATACAATGCCGTAAAAATGGCAGATAGAATTGTAAACGGGAAGTAGTTTCCTTTTTAAAAGAATGTACAAAAGAGCATTTGATACATATTGAATGCTCTTTTGTTGTTTGAATACCAATCATTAAAAGAATAAATATGAAGAAAATTTTAGTTGCTGTGTTGTCATTATCGACACTGTTTTCTTTCGCACAGCAAAAACAAAAGTCAAAAAAAGGGTATTGGCAGCAGCATGCAGACTATACCATGGACATTGACGTTGATGTAGAAAAGTTTCAGTATAAAGGAACTCAAAAGTTGGTGTATACCAACAACTCACCAGATGCACTAACGAATGTCTATTACCATTTGTATTTCAATGCCTTTCAACCTAATAGTGAAATGGATGCTCGTTTGCAAACCATTGCAGATCCAGATGGTAGAATGGTCAACAAATCAGGAACCAAAGAAAATCCAGTAGTTGAGAGTAGAATTGCGCTGTTAAAACCGCATGAGATTGGCTTTATAAAAGTACAATCATTAAAGCAAAACGGAAATGCTGTTCGTTATGAAGTAGCAGGAACCGTGCTAGAAGTAACACTGAACAAACCCATAGCTCCCGGAGAGAAAGTAACCTTCGATATGGAGTTTGATGCTCAGGTACCTGTACAAGTGCGTCGTTCAGGAAGGAACAATAAAGAAGGAGTTGCTTTTTCTATGGCCCAATGGTATCCTAAAATGGCAGAGTATGACTTTGAAGGTTGGCATGCAAACGCATATATCGCAAGAGAGTTTCAAGGAGTTTGGGGTAATTTTGATGTAACCATTCACATTGATAAAACCTATACTGTTGGAGGTACAGGCTATCTTCAAAATCCGCAAGAAATTGGACATGGCTATGAAGACACATCAAAACCGGTAAAAAAACAACGCGGTAAAAAATTAGCATGGCATTTTAAAGCACCGAATGTGCATGATTTTACATGGGGAGCAGATCCAGACTTTGAGCACGATGTGCTTACGATGAAAAACGGTATTGATTTGCACTTTTTCTACAAGAAGAATCTCGAGACCAAGTACAAAGAGAATTGGAAAAAATTACAACCGAAAACGGCTGACTTGATGAGGTATTTTAGTACTCACATTGGCGCGTATCCGTACAAGCAATATTCCGTAATTCAAGGAGGTGATGGAGGCATGGAATATGCAATGTGTACCCTCATTACAGGGAAGCGTAATTTTGGAAGTCTTGTTGGAGTGACATCACACGAATTGGCACATACCTGGTTTCAGTTTTTATTAGCCACCAACGAAAGCAAGCACCCTTGGATGGATGAAGGTTTCACGACCTATATTTCGAATAAAGCAGTCAATGAAATTTTAGATCAAGGAAAGGAAAATCCACACACAGGTTCGTACCGAGGCTACAACTTCGTTGTAAAAAACAACTTAGAAGAGTCGCTTAGCACCCATGCAGACAGGTACCATACCAATACGGCTTATGGTGTAGCGAGTTACTCGAAAGGAAATATCTTCTTATCACAATTAGAGTATATTATTGGAAAGGAAAATGTTGCCAAAACCTTGAAAAAGTACTTTGATGAGTTTTCGTTTACACATCCTGTGCCAAATGACATCAATAGATCTGCAGAAAAAGTAGCAGGTTTAGAATTGGATTGGTATTTGAATGAATGGACGCAAACCACACATACCATTGACTATGCAGTTAAAAATGTAACAGGACGCAGTGTTACCCTTGAGCGTATTGGTAAAATGCCAATGCCAATGGATGTAACCGTTACCTATGCAGATGGCAGTAAAGAAGTATTCAACATTGCTTTGCGTATGATGCGAGGAAACAAGCCAACAACAGCGACAATTCTGAAAGATTGGACCTGGGCACACCCAACCTATACCTTTTCTGTAGCCAAAGACATTCAGAAAGTTGAAATTGATAGCTCTCAGTTAATGGCAGATATTGATAGAGACAACAATGTGTTTGAAGTAAAGAAGTAGTCAAAAATTAATTTGTTGGAAACAGCATAAAAAAAGAGCGAGGTGTTTACCTCGCTCTTTTTTTATTGTTCAACCTGTTCTAATAAGTTTTCTAGATCCAACTTTTCTTTGGGTATAAATCCTTTTAAGAGAAGGAACACACCAAAGATAATCAACAAAACGCCCATGGTTTTCTTAATTTTATAAATGACCAAAGGGGTGAGTTTGCTTTTCACTTTTTTAGCTAAAAAAATCTTCCCTAAATCGGTGATAAAATAACTCGCAATAATGGTGGTAAAATACCAAAAAATATGGTTGGGATTCATGTCCAGCGTAGGTCCAATGACGACAATTAAACCCAGCCAAAAGCCAAGCACGCCTATATTGATAAAGTTTAAAAAGAAGCCTTTAAAAAGTAGCTTGATGTAGTTATTGCTCACAGGAACCTCAATGAGTGGTGTTGCTGCGCCTTCTTTTTTATTCGACTTGTCTACATAGGTGATGATGCCATAAATTACAAGAATCAAGCCGCCGATATAAAACAACCTCGGGTCGTCTTTAATCTCTTCTAACAAGCGCCTACTCCCTAAATAAGCAATCATGATAAAGGCTATATCTCCTAAGATAACGCCTAAATTGAAAGCAATCGCAGCTCTTGCACCTTTTAAAATGCTTGTTTGTATCAACATAAAAAAGACAGGCCCAATCATGAATGAAAGGAAGAAGCCAAAAATAACAGCGTTTTTTATGTCGTAAAAATCCATTCTTTAAAGATAGGGTTTAACAGCGCAACCTCAACTCAAAAAACTGAGGATTTGCATACTATTTTTTCATTGTATTCTCTATTTGGGTATCACAACCTAAGAGGTCATGAGTACAGTGTTCTCCAAATTACACGTCGTCAAAATCAAGGACTAATGTCGAGGTAGTAGGATAAGCTTGACAGGTCAATACAAATCCTTCTTCAACTTCATCATCGCTTAAAATACTGTTTTTACTCATTACGGCTTTTCCTTCGGTTACTTTTCCAAGACAGCTACTACAAACGCCTCCTTGACAGGAGTAAGGAGCGTCTAAATCGTTGCGCAGAGAAGCCGCTAAAAGATCATCGGTTTTGTCCATCGTAAAGGAAGTTTCCTCATCATCAAGAAGCACCGTTATTTGAGTTTTTCCTTCAGGTATGTCTAAGTCAACTGTTGCTGTAGATGAAGTAAACAGTTCAAAATGAATATTTTCTTTATTAAAACCATGGTCTTTTAAGGTGTCAGAAACCGTATTGATCATGGCTTCTGGACCACATAAAAAAGCAGCGTCAAAAGAACTACTGCTGTGTAGGTCTTTAACAATATGCAGCGTGTGTGCTTCATCGATTCTACCCAATGCAGCTCCGTTTTCTGCTTCTCTACTGTATAAATAATGCAGGTTGAATTGCGAAGCATAGCGCGTTGCCAATGCATCCAATTCGCCTTTAAAAATAGTGGTTTGTGCAGTTTTGTTTCCATATACCAACGTAAAACTCGCAGAAGGTTGGTCTTCGAGTACCTGCTTGATCATGGCTAAAACAGGGGTAATTCCGCTACCAGCAGCAAAACCAATGTACTTTTTATTGGCTTGAGGATCGATGATAAATTTCCCTTCAGGAGGGGCTACTTCTAGCACGTCACCTTCGTGTAATTTCGTGGTTGCATAGGTAGAAAAAGTACCATTCTCAACGGCCTTTATAGCCACTTTCAATTCGTTGCTGTTGGGAGAGGCACAGATAGAATAGGCTCTGCGTACTTCCGCTCCGTCGATTTCTTTTTTAAGGGTAAGGTATTGTCCGGCACGAAAAGAGAAGGTCTCTTTTAAAGCTGCAGGAACATCAAATATGAGAGAAACAGCATCTGCAGTTTCCTTGATGATTTTTTGTATTGTTAAGTTGTAAAATGTAGCCATTGTTCTTTTTTAAGAACTACAAAAATAACAAACAAAAAGCGAATGCAATGTTAGAGTTTTGCTAAACTAATACCTAAGTATTTTATACATAAGAAAATTATGTATATATTTGTTTCGGTAGCAGCTTCATTGTGAATGCAATAAGCTGTCAATAAATCTCTTGAAATTAAGACAGGCAACATGGGAAATCAAAAATTATATAAGGGTTCATTGCAAACCATCATCTTAAAATTGCTCGCAGCGCATGATAAAATGTATGGATATGAAATCACACAAAAGGTAAAGGAGCTTACCAAAGGCGATTTGAATATTACCGAGGGGGCTTTGTACCCGGCATTGCATAAGTTGGAAGCATCGGGTTTATTGGATGTTGAGGTGGCAAAAGTAGGCAATCGTTTGCGAAAATATTACAAACTTACAGAACAAGGAACCAAAGAAACAGTGAATAAAATGGAAGAGATGCAAGCGTTTTTAAAAACCATGCAGCAATTGGTGAATCCGAAGTTTGGTCTAGAATAAGTTG
>JBELDQ010000107.1:0-7573 GCA_042094215.1 Polaribacter sp.
ATTTACTATGCGTGCATAATATTTTTTTTATAACTTTGAGGACATGAATAAAAGTCTTTCAATAGATCACCAACTAAGAGCTACTTGGCAAGCTGTAGCAAAATTGTATAATGAAGAAGCGGCTAAACACAATAGCACAATGGCAACTGCCTTTGTTTTATTGAATATAGATTACGAAAATGGAACGCCATCTACGGCACTAGGCCCAATGATGGGAATGGAACCGACAAGTCTTTCTCGGATATTAAAAACGATGGAAGACAAAGGTGCAATCAAACGTTCTAAGAACCCCAATGATGGGCGCGGTGTATTGATAAAGTTAACAGATTACGGAAAAAAGATGCGAGAAATATCTAAAGAATCTGTCATTCAATTCAATACGATAATAAGAGAGAATATTACAATAGAAGAACTTGAAGGTTTTTTTAAAGTAACCACAACAATAAATAAACTAATAGCAGACAAGGAGATTTACAATTAAATCGAGCGTCAGCTTTATAATTATTAAAACCAATGACAAGAAGAATTAAAAAGGTAGCAATTATCGGTTCTGGAATTATGGGAAGCGGAATTGCTTGTCACTTTGCCAATATTGGTGTCGAGGTATTATTATTGGATATTGTTCCAAGAGAATTAAACGACAAAGAGAAGGCCAAAGGACTAACTTTAGAGGATAAAGTTGTACGTACAAGACTTGTAAACGATGCACTCAAGGCATCTTTAAAATCAAAACCATCACCTATCTATTCTCAAAAATTTGCGGATAGAATTACAACGGGTACCATTGAAGATGATTTGCACTTAGTAAAAGATGTAGATTGGATCATGGAAGTGGTTGTAGAGCGTTTGGATATCAAACAACAAGTCTTTGAGAAAATTGAAAAGTACAGAACCCCTGGAACTTTGATTTCTTCTAATACTTCAGGAATTCCAATTCAGTTTATGAATGAAGGAAGAAGTGAAGATTTCCAAAAGCACTTTGCAGTGACGCACTTTTTCAATCCTCCGAGATACCTAAAATTATTTGAGGTAGTACCTGGACCAAACTGTCAACAATCGGTTACAGATTTCCTATTAGATTACGGATCTAAATTCCTAGGAAAAACATCTGTCTTAGCAAAAGATACGCCTGCTTTTATTGGAAATAGAATTGGAATATTTGGTATTCAATCTTTATTTCACCAAGTAAAAGAATTAGGTTTAACCGTTGAAGAAGTAGACAAATTAACAGGACCTGTTATTGGACGCCCAAAGTCGGCAACCTTTAGAACTGTTGATGTTGTAGGATTAGATACTTTGGTACACGTAGCCAACGGAATTTATGACAATTGTCCGGACGATGAGGCCCATGATTTGTTTAAACTCCCAACATTCATCAATACCATGATGGAGAATAAATGGTTGGGAAGCAAGACAAAACAAGGATTCTACAAAAAATCTGTGAATGCAGAAGGAAGAAAAGAAATCTTAACCTTAGACTTAGACACTTTAGAGTATCGTTCTAAGAAAAGAGCAAAGTTTGCAACCCTAGAGTTGACAAAAAACATAGATAAACCGATTGATCGTTTTAAAATCTTAGTTGATGGAAAAGACAAAGCGGGTGAGTTCTACAGAAAGAATTTTGCAGCCATGTTTGCTTATGTATCAAACCGTATTCCAGAAATATCTGACGAAGTATACCGAATTGATGATGCAATGAAAGCAGGATTTGGATGGGAAAATGGTCCTTTCGAAATTTGGGATGCGATTGGTGTAGAAAAAGGAATAGAAATCATGAAGGCAGAAGGAAAAGAGCCTGCTGCATGGGTTACGGAAATGTTAGCCAATGGATCTACCTCGTTCTACTCTGTTAAAGAGGGCGCAACTTATTATTATGGAATTCCAGAAAAAGCGCAAACAAAGAAACCAGGTCAGGATGCATTTATCATTTTAGATAACATTCGCAAGTCGAAAGAAGTTTGGAAAAACAGTGGAGTCGTAATCGAAGATTTAGGCAACGGAATCATCAACTGTGAGTTCCAATCTAAGATGAATACTATCGGAGGAGATGTACTTGCCGGTTTAAACAAAGCTGTTGATCTTGCTGAAAAAGATTTCCAAGGATTGGTCATCGGTAATCAGGCGCCTAACTTTTCTGTTGGAGCCAACATTGGAATGATCTTTATGATGGCTGTCGAGCAAGAATATGACGAATTGAACATGGCTATCAAATATTTTCAAGATACCATGATGCGCATGCGTTATTCATCAATTCCAACCATTGCTGCACCACATGGTATGGCACTTGGAGGAGGATGCGAATTGTCGCTGCATGCTGACAAAGTTGTAGCTGCCGCAGAAACCTACATCGGATTGGTAGAATTTGGAGTTGGTGTCATCCCTGGTGGTGGTGGATCTAAAGAAATGGCGCTAAGAGCCTCAGATCTATTTCACAAAGGTGATGTACAGTTGAATGTTTTGCAAGAACACTTTTTAACTATTGGAATGGCTAAAGTTGCCACTTCTGCCTATGAAGCATTCGATTTAGGACTCTTACAAAAAGGAAAAGATGTTGTTGTTGTTAATAAAGACCGTCAACTTGCAGAAGCTAAAAAGCATGCACTCTTATTAGCGGAAGCAGGATACACACAACCTGCAAAACGAAAAGATGTATTGGTACTTGGAAAACAAGCACTTGGAATGTTTTTAGTAGGAACTGACTCTATGGAGGCGAGTAACTATATCTCAGCACACGATCAAAAAATAGCCAACAAACTAGCTTATGTAATGGCCGGTGGTGATCTTTCTGAACCAACAAAAGTATCAGAACAATATTTACTAGACATCGAACGCGAAGCTTTCTTGAGTCTTTGTACTGAGAGAAAAACACTCGAACGTATTCAACACATGTTAAAAACTGGTAAACCTTTAAGAAACTAACAAGATGAAAACAGCATATATAGTAAAAGCATATAGAACCGCAGTTGGAAAAGCTCCTAAAGGGGTATTCCGTTTCAAAAGAACCGATGAATTGGCTGCTGAAACCATCAAATATATGATGGATGAATTACCAAACTTCGACAAAACGCGTATTGATGATGTGATTGTAGGTAATGCAATGCCTGAAGGTTCTCAAGGATTGAATATGGGGCGTTTAATTTCGCTTATGGGATTGGATATTGTCGATGTTCCTGGAGTAACTGTAAATCGTTTTTGTTCTTCTGGATTAGAAACTATTGGAATGGCTGCAGCAAAAATTCAAGCTGGAATGGCAGACTGTATCATCGCTGGTGGTGCAGAAAGCATGAGCTCGGTACCAATGACAGGGTTTAAACCTGAACTGAATTATGACGTAGTCAATGCCGGACATGAGGAGTACTACTGGGGAATGGGAAATACTGCAGAAGCCGTAGCAAACCAATTCAACGTATCTAGAGAAGATCAAGACGCATTTGCTTATAATTCGCACATGAAAGCTTTAAAAGCACAAGCAGAAAACCGTTTTCAAGATCAAATTGTTCCGATCAATGTGAACCAAACCTATCTTGACGCAAATGGTAAAAAGGCAACCAAATCATATACGGTAACAAAAGATGAAGGTCCAAGAGCTGCTACAACAAAAGAAGCACTTGCAAAACTAAGAGCCGTATTTGCACAAGGAGGAAGTGTAACTGCAGGAAACTCCTCTCAAATGAGTGATGGCGCTGCTTTTGTTTTAGTGATGAGTGAAGCCATGGTGAAAGAATTAAACCTTGAACCCATCGCAAGAATGGTAAACTATGCCGCAGCAGGTGTAGAACCAAGAATTATGGGAATTGGACCTGTTGCTGCAATTCCAAAGGTATTAAAACAAGCAGGATTGCAACAAAAGGATATAGAATTAATAGAACTAAATGAGGCTTTTGCATCACAATCTCTGGCAGTAATGCGTGAGTTAAATTTAAATCAAGACATTGTAAATGTAAATGGTGGTGCAATCGCTTTAGGTCATCCTTTAGGCTGTACAGGTGCTAAATTATCTGTACAGTTATTTGATGAAATGCGCAAAAGAGACATGACTGGAAAGTACGGAATGGTAACCATGTGTGTGGGAACTGGACAAGGTGCTGCAGGAGTATACGAATTTTTAAAATAAAAAAAGCGGACTTGCTGCGAGTCATCGCAGCAAGTCACGCAACATATTAAACAACAATGATTTCAAGATATCAATCAAAATATCACTGCAGTGTTTTTGATTCTTGTTTCTTGATTCTTAAATCAATAAAATTATGACTACAGAAACAAAAGAACTACTAAGAGGAGGACAATTTCTTGTAAAAGAAACCCAATGTGAAGACGTATTTACTCCAGAAGATTTCACAGAAGAGCAGACCATGATGAAAGAGGCTGTAATGGAATTTAACGATCGTGAGATTGTTCCTTACAAAGCTAAATTTGAGGCCAAAGATTATGCTTTAACAGAAGAAGTAATGCGCAAGGCCGGTGAATTAGGATTTCTAGGTGTTGCTGTTCCTGAGGCTTATGGAGGAATGGGAATGGGATTTGTTTCTACCATGCTAACCTGTGATTATATTTCTAGCGGAACAGGTTCTTTTAGTACTGCTTTTGGTGCACATACCGGAATTGGTACCATGCCAATTACCTTGTATGGAACCGAAGAACAAAAACAAAAATATGTCCCAAAACTTGCTTCAGGAGAATGGTTTGGCGCATACTGTTTAACGGAACCAGGTGCAGGTTCTGATGCCAACTCAGGAAAAACAACGGCTACATTATCAGAAGATGGAAAAAACTACACCATCAACGGACAAAAAATGTGGATTTCAAATGCAGGTTTTTGTAGTGTGATGATTGTTTTTGCTCGTATTGAAGATGATAAAAACATTACTGGTTTTATTGTTCCTTACGATGCAGCAAATGCAAACGGGATTACCTTAGGAGAAGAAGAGCACAAACTAGGAATTAGAGCTTCCTCTACGCGTCAAGTATTTTTCAATGACACCGTTGTTCCAGCAGAAAATATGTTAGCAGGACGTGGTGAAGGTTTTAAAATAGCGATGAATGCGTTAAATGTTGGACGTATCAAACTGGCTGCAGCTTGTTTAGACTCTCAAAGACGAGTGACTACTACGGCTGTAAATTATGCGAATGAACGCAAGCAGTTTAAAACACCAATCGCAGAATTTGGAGCAATCAAATCTAAGATTGCTGAAATGGCAACCAACACCTATGTTGGTGAGTCTGCATCCTACAGAGCTGCTAAAAATATTGAAGATAGAATTGCAATGCGCGAAGCTGCCGGAAATACGCATCAAGAAGCAGAATTGAAAGGTGTAGAAGAATACGCTATTGAATGTTCTATTTTAAAGGTTGCTGTTTCTGAAGACATACAAAATTGTGCTGACGAAGGCTTACAAATCTTTGGTGGTATGGGATTCTCTGAAGAAACACCAATGGAATCTGCTTGGAGAGATGCTCGTATTGCACGTATTTACGAAGGAACGAACGAAATAAACAGAATGTTATCTGTTGGAATGCTCGTAAAAAAAGCAATGAAAGGTCATGTAGACTTATTAAACCCGGCAATGGCCGTTGGAGAAGAATTGCTTGGAATTCCTTCATTTGACACTCCTGACTACTCTGAATTATTTGCAGAAGAAAAGGAAATGTTGGTAAAGCTAAAAAAAGTATTCTTAATGGTAGCTGGATCTGCAATACAAAAATTTGGCCCAGAATTAGATCAACACCAACAATTGTTAACTGCTGCATCTAATATTTTAATTGAAATATACATGGCAGAATCTGGAATCTTAAGAACTGAAAAAAATGTGAAACGTTTTGGTGAGGATACTCAGAAAGAACAAATTGCCATGGCACAATTGTACTTGTACAATGCGGTTGAGATCATTACGAAAAGTGCTAGAGAAGGGATTATTTCATTTGCAGAAGGAGATGAGCAACGCATGATGTTAATGGGCTTAAAACGTTTTACAAAATATGCAAATTACCCAAATGTAGTTGCATTGCGTAATACCATCGCAGAAAAAGTAAAAGCAGAAAATAAGTACTGCTTCTAAAAAAATAGGTCAAAGACCTTAATAAGTTTCTTAAACTTTGTAAGTTTTAGAATTTAGTTGTTTGTTAAAGACCGTTATCATTATATTGATAACGGTCTTTTTAATGTAGTATAGTGCACATCATCATAGCATGTAAAAGTACGATTCATAAAAAAAAGGAGACCCTAAAACAGGGACTCCTTTTTTTTATAGTAAATACTACCTATATCTTATTGCAAAGCGCCAATATAACGTTCAGCATCTAAGGCTGCCATACATCCCGTTCCTGCTGCCGTTACGGCTTGCCTGTATTCTTTATCTTGCACATCTCCTGCTGCAAACACACCAGGTAAATTGGTTTTCGTAGATTTTCCTTCTGTAATTAAATACCCAGTATCATCCATTTCCAAAGTTCCCTTAAAAATAGTGGTATTTGGAGTATGTCCAATGGCTATAAAAACACCAGTCACAGGAATCTCCGTTTTGGCATCTGTTTGGTTGTTAAATACACGTACTCCTTCTACAACAGTATCACCGAGAACCTCATCTACTTCTGTATGATACAACACTTCTATATTTTCGGTCTTCTCTACTCTATGTTGCATCGCTTTTGAAGCACGCATATATCCCTTGCGCACTAATAGCGTAACCTTTGTACAAATATTTGCTAAATACGTTGCTTCTTCTGCAGCTGTATCTCCTGCTCCAACAACAACAACATCTTGTCCTTTATAAAAGAAACCGTCACAAGTGGCACATGCAGAAACACCGCCTCCAATAAGACGTTGTTCACTCTCCAAACCTAAATATTTCGCAGTGGCTCCTGTAGAAATAATAACCGTCTCAGCCTCAATCTCGAGAGACTCATCAACCACTACTTTATGAATTCCTCCTTCTTCTTTACTAAAATCTACTTTAGTAACGAGTCCAAAACGAACTTCTGTTCCAAAACGTTCTGCTTGCTTCTGCAGATCATTCATCATTGCAGTTCCGTCGGTTCCTGCTGGATACCCTGGAAAGTTATCTACTTCGGTGGTGGTTGTTAACTGACCACCCATTTGCATACCTGTATACATCACCGGTTTCATATCTGCTCTTGCTGCATAAATAGCTGCGGTATATCCTGCTGGACCAGAACCAATAATCAAACATTTAATTTTTTCTGCCATCCTTTTTTAAGTTTATGATTGCAAATGTATTTTTTTAAATTTAGTTATCCTCTTTTTTCTTATGATAAATTCTGATGGACTTATAGACAAACACAATTCAATTTGAAAACTGTTACAACAACAAGCATAAACAGCAATAACAATAGAACGCTGTAACGGAGATTTATTCCAACAAGTGGCATTCCCTAATTTCAGAAAACGTGCGTACTGCATTCTTTAGAGCACACGTCTAAAGAGAGCGAACCAAACAGCCACATAAAAAAAAATAAAATTTTACAACAAATTGGCTTTACAATAGAGAAATATAGTAGTATATTTGCCATCCGAAATAATTGATTTGTTCCGCTTTAATTCTTTGAATTTGGACAC
>JBELDQ010000108.1:0-7304 GCA_042094215.1 Polaribacter sp.
TTTCCTTTCATCTGATACATGTTTGCCGATGGCCCACCAATATCAGATAAATACCCCTTAAAATCTGGCATATTTGCAACAGTATCCACTTCTTTTAAGATAGACTCCTGACTTCTACTCGCAATAAATTTTCCTTGATGTGCAGAGATGGTACAAAAACTACAACCTCCAAAACATCCTCTGTGGATGTTAATGGAAAACTTGATCATCTCAAAGGCTGGAATCGGACCGCGTTTGTCGTATTTAGGATGTGGCAATCGGGTGTAAGGCAAATCAAAAGAGCCATCAATTTCCTTTTCAGTCATTGTTGGATATGGCGGATTGATCACTAAGGTATTGCTTCCTACATCCTGAAAAATACGTCGTGCTTTTAATTTATTTGATTCTTGTTCAATGACCTTAAAATTAGAAGCAAATGTTTTTTTATCCCCCAAACAAGCCTCGTGCGAATTGATGGTTACATCTTGCCAATTTTTATTGACAGGTATTTTCTCATTTTTATCAACCAATACAGCCGTCTGCATGATTGTTTTTAAACTCGCAAAAGGCACACCTTTTTGCAACAGCTCTACAATTTCTCTTAGTGGCTGCTCTCCCATTCCGTAGACCAACATGTCTGCTTTTGAGGTTTCTAGAATCGTTGGCAATAGTTTATCTGCCCAATAATCATAATGAGTGACTCTTCGGAGTGACGCTTCTATACCCCCAATTAAAACGGGCACTTCTGGAAACTTCTCTTTTAAAATTTTTGAATAGACAGAGGTCGCATAATCAGGTCTAAATCCTTTATCACCATTGGGCGTATAAGCATCTTTATCTCTGCGTCGTTTGCTGGCTGTATAATTACTCACCATAGGATCCATACATCCACCAGTCACAGCAAAAAACAAACGAGGTTTTCCTAATTTTTCAAAGTCTTGTAAATTGTCATGCACACTAGGCTGCGGAACAATGGCTACTTTTAATCCATAGCTTTCCAAGATCCTACCAATTACGGCTGGACCAAAGGAAGGGTGATCTACATAGGCATCTCCACTAAAAAGAATTACATCCAATTCTTCCCACCCTCTAATCTTTACTTCTTTTTTGGTTGTAGGCAACCAATCTGTCAATCTCAATTCACTCATTATTTTGCAAAAATACCCATTTTAAATGGATTCCACTACTTTCTCATTTATTTGGATTGCCTCTAATTAATCCAACATTCATGTAAAAATCTGTAACAATGCGCTACATAGAGCGTCCTCTCTGTATATTTACAAAAAGAAGTATACTAAAAATGATGAAAAAACTAATTATTGCATGTATTGGAGGCATGCTTTTAGGAAGCTGTTTGAGTACAAACATTTCCAAAAAGGAAAAAGAAACCATTGCCATTAGCATGGATTTAAATCGTGTAGTAGACGACAAAGTAGAGGTGGTTGTAGACCCACACAAACTAAAAACAGCAAGCATTACCTATCAAATTCCAGCCATTGTTCCCGGCACCTATGCCATGAGTAATTACGGGAAATTTGTATCGAACTTTAAAGCCTTTGACTACAAAGGAAATGAGCTTGACGCCAAACAATTGGATAGCAATTCATGGGAAATAAGCAATGCAGTAGAATTAGACAAGATTTCGTACTGGGTAGATGACACCTTTGATTCTGAACAAAAGCATGGTATTTATGTCATGGCAGGAACCAATATTGAAGAGGGAAAAAACTTCTTTTTAAACCTTCCTGGGTTTATTGGCTATTTTAAAAATCTAAAAGAAGTACCCTATCAAATTGCCATTTCGCATCCAGCAGACTTGTATGAAACCTCTTCATTAATTAACAAGAACACGACCAAAGAAGATAATACCAAGGATGTTTTTGTGGCTGCTCGCTATGATGAAATTTCTGACAACCCTATTATGTATGCACCTTTAAATACGGCAAGTTTTACTGTAGACGGTATCAATGTAAACTTTGCAGTGTACTCCCCAAACAACATACACAAAGCGGCAGACATGGAGGCTGACTTAAAGAAGATGATGCAAGCACAAAGCAACTTTTTAGAAGGATTTACCACAACTTCTGAATACAACATTCTCTTATACCTTTTTGATGATAAGGTATACAAATGGAATAGTTTTGGAGCCTTAGAACACCTATCATCTACCACAGTGGTGTACCCAGAAAGCTACTCAAAAGAGCAATTGGCTGAAGGGATGATTAACGGCACCATTTCTCATGAATTTTTTCATATTGTAACGCCACTATCTGTGCATTCAGAGCACATTCACTCTTTTGATTTTAATACACCTAGCATGTCAAAACACTTATGGATGTATGAGGGAATCACAGAGTACTTTGCTAATTTATTTCAGGTACAACAAGGCTTGATTTCTGAGCAAGATTTCATCAATGAAATGCAAGGTAAAATCAGCAGTTCGCTGCGCTACAATGACAGCATGTCTTTTACCAAAATGAGCAAGCATATCTTGGAGAAGAAATACGCTAGAAATTATGGAAACGTGTATCAGAAAGGTGCTTTGATTGGGATGTGTTTGGATATTATTTTACGAGAAGAAAGCAATGGAACCTATGGTGTGAGAAATCTAATGAAAGATTTATCTGCAAAATACGGTGCACAAAAAGCATTCAATGATGATGGGATTATTCAAGAGATTACTCAAATGACCTATCCTTCAGTGGGTGTATTTTTCAAGAATCACGTAGAGGGGAATACTCCTATTGATTATGGATCCTTTTTTAAGAAGGCTGGCATTGTACAAAAAATGCAAACAGTTGCTTCGAGGTACTTTGTTGACTTTGCAAACACGCCTTTTATTTCTGTCAACCAAAAAAGAGAGATTTACTTTACCGAGAGAAGTAATACAGGATTGGAAGCACTGGGTGTGCAAGAAAATGACGTGTTAAAAACAGTAAACGGCGAGCCATTGACTTTGCAAAATGCAAATAGCATTCTCGTAAAAACATTTGCTTGGAAAGTGGGTGACTCCATCCGTTTGGAAGTTACTCGCGAAGGAAAAACAGTACTACTAGAAGGCATTGCCATTGCCCCTAAAATAACGCAAAAAGGATATGGTATTAGTGATACCTCTAGCAGCAAGGCTTCCACATTAAGAAAGGCTTGGCTAAAAGGCTAGTTGTTTTTCTTTACAGCATAACAAGGCGCTCCAATTGGGGCGCTTTTTTTATTTCTCACTACTTTAAAACTGCGTAAAATAGTCTTTATTTCCTTGTATCATTTAATTGATTATGGACTCATTTTTTACAACCGATTTAACAAGAAAAATGGCTCGGAAAACTTTTTTCTTTTGTAGTTTTACTTCAAAATCAACATCATACAACTCATGAAAAAAGCTATTTTCTATTTCCTTGTGACTTTGTTATGCATCAACGTTAGTTGTGATACACCAACTGCAGAGACTGCAAACAAGCGAAGCACCTATGTAAAAGACAATTACACCAAACAAGAAGTAACCATCCCGATGCGAGATGGAACTAAATTACACACTGTAATTTATGCTCCAAAAGATCAGAGTCAGACCTACCCTATTTTATTGCAACGCACCCCGTACAGCTGTGCTCCTTATGGAGATGACAAATTTAGAACACGTATTGGTCCGAATCCGCAATTGATGAAAGAAGGAAATATTGTGGTCTACCAAGATGTTCGCGGACGTTGGATGAGTGAAGGTGTTTATGACAACATGCGTGCCTATATTCCAAACAAAACAGGTACACAAACAGATGAAACAACAGATACCTATGACACCATTGATTGGCTCGTGAACAATGTAGCCAACAACAATGGAAGAGTTGGTACTTGGGGAATCTCATATCCGGGACACTATGCTACCGTTTCTGCCATTGATGCACACCCTGCATTAAAAGCTGCTTCTCCACAAGCATCTATTGGTGATTTTTTCTTTGATGACTTTCACCACAATGGCGCTTTTCTATTGAGTTACTTTAGAGCAATTTCTTTATTTGGAGCCTACAAAGACAGTCCGACTGATACTGCTTGGTATTCGTTTCCTACCATGGACTCTAAAGACCAGTATCAATTCTTTTTAGATGCGGGTCCGATTAAAAACCTCAATCGCTATTTCAGCAAACAGACGCCAAAAAATGGTGCTGCTCTGTCTAGTGACCAAGTAGATGATTTTTTCTGGAAAGAAATCATAGAGCATCCAAATTACGATGATGTTTGGCAAAGCAAAGGCATCATTCAACACCTAGATAAGGTTCCAAGCACAGTTGCTACCATGACCGTTGCTGGTTTGTTTGACGCAGAAGATTTATACGGCCCAATTGAAACCTATAAAAACATCGAAAAAAACCAACCTAAAAACTACAACACGTTTGTCTTTGGTCCTTGGGATCACGGTGGATGGTCTCGTAGTTCGGTTAGAAATGCTGTTGGAAATTATTATTTTGGAGATTCTATCTCTTTAAAATTTCAAAAAGAAATTGAGTCAAAATTTTTCAATCACTTCTTAAAAGGAAGCGGATCGAAAGAGAGTGGTTTGCCAGAAGCTTATGTATATGATTCTGGAAAAAAGGAATGGAATTCTTTCAATACGTGGCCGCCTCAAGAAGTAGTCAAAGAAAACTGGTTCCTATCTGATGACCAACAACTCACACCTTCGAAGGGAGCTACAAAAGCCATTAAATTTATTAGTGATGTGAAAAAGCCTGTTCCCTATTCTGAAGATATCAAAACGGTCTTTACACCGAGAAAATACATGACCGATGACCAGCGTTTCGCGGCACGTAGACCTGATGTTTTGGTGTATGAAACGGACGTATTAACAGAAGACTTTACGCTTTCAGGAGATATTTTAGCCAAATTAAAGGTGGCAACTACAGGTTCTGCTGCAGACTGGATTGTGAAGGTTGTAGATGTGCATCCAAAAGATCACAAAGAGAACAATAAGAAAATGCAACCCCATTTAAAAATGAGCAATTACCATATGATGGTACGAAGTGAAGTAATGCGTGGTCGTTTTAGAAATAGCTTTTCAAAACCAGAACCTTTTACACCGAATAAAAAAACGGATGTACACATCAAATTACAGGATGTACATCACACTTTTAAAAAGGGGCATAAATTACAAATTCAGGTTCAAAGTACTTGGTTTCCTTTGATTGATTTGAATCCACAGACTTACGTTGATAATATTTACAAGGCAGATGCCAGCGACTTTAAAACGCAAACACATAGTGTCTTTACAGATTCGAGCATTGAATTTTCTGTTCTAAAAAAATAAGCAGTTCAAGATGATAAAAAAACACCTATTTGGCATCGCACTCATGGCGGGACTTTTAACGGTTGGTGCCCAAGAAAAAATAGCGCCTATTTTTAAAGATGGGGAAGCACAAATTGTTGCTGATTTTAACGATCCTAAAAACTGGATCAGACATGATCTTTGGGTAGAAACCACTTTTGACACAGATGGAGATGGAAAACTAGACAGAATGCATGTAGATGTGACCCGACCAAAGCAAACAGAAACTGAGGGTCTGCAGCTACCCGTAGTGTATGAATCGAGTCCGTATTACGCAGGAGTCGCAGCTGACAGCGAAGGCTTGTTTTGGGATGTAAAACACGAGTTAGGAGCTACCCCAAAACCAAGAACGCATGTGGAAGTGAAACGAAGAGGAAAACGCCCAATTATTTCAAATTCACAGGTTGCAACGTGGGTACCTCGTGGGTACATTGTGGTGCACTCTTCTTCTCCAGGAACAGGCTTGTCTGATGGAGCTCCAACAGTGGGCGGCATCAACGAATCACTTGCTCCAAAGGCGGTGATTGATTGGCTATGTGGTCGTGCAAAAGGGTTTACAAGCAGAACAGGTAGCGAAACCGTTACATCGCATTGGTCTACTGGTAAAGTAGGGATGACGGGTACTTCGTACAATGGTACCATCCCTTTGGCTGCCGCTACCACAGGTGTACAAGGATTGGAAGCAATTATTCCTGTAGCTCCAAACACCTCATATTATCATTATTATCGCTCGAATGGCTTGGTGCGTTCTCCTGGAGGGTATTTAGGAGAAGACATTGATGTATTGTATGATTTCATTCACAGTGGAAAAGAAGCCAATCGCCCACACAACAACAAAAAGGTGCGCGATACTGAAATGGCGAATAACATGGACCGTGAAACTGGAGATTACAATGATTTTTGGGCGGGTAGAGATTATCTCAACGCCATGCAACCTATGAAGGCTGCCTTACTCATGTCGCATGGATTTAATGATTGGAATGTGATGCCAGAACACAGTTACCGCATTTACAAACGCGCCAAAGAAATGGGGCTTCCCGCTCAAATCTTTTACCATCAAAACGGACATGGAGGTCCGCCACCTATGCGCATGATGAATCGTTGGTTTACACGATATTTACACGGAGTGCAAAACAATGTAGAAGGAGATGCACGCTCTTGGATTGTTAGAGAGCAGGATGCGCGTACTGCACCGACGTCGTACAAAGACTATCCAAATCCTGATGCAAAACAGGTGACCCTGCACCTCAGTGGCAACGCTACTGCAGCAGGAAACCTGAGTACAAAACCAACAAGGAAATCTACAAAACAAGTGTTGGTAGATGATTATTCCTTTTCTGGCGAAGATTTGGCAAAAGCATCGGAAAGTAAAAACAGATTGCTGTTTGTGACTCCAAAACTTAAGGAAGATCTTCATATTTCTGGCCTTGCTTCGATAACGGTAAAGATTGCAAGTAGCAAACCTGCGGCCAATTTATCTGTTTGGATGGTGTCATTGCCTTGGGATTCGAGTAAAACTATTAAAATCACTGACAACATCATCACACGTGGTTGGGCAGATTTACAGAATCACAAATCACTTAGAACGAGCGCACCTTTAACACCAGGAAAGTTTTATGAAATGACCTTCGACTTGCAACCGGACGATCAAATTATAAAAAAGGGACAACAAATTGGGCTCATGATTTTTTCGAGTGACAATGACTATACCCTACTACCAAAACCAGGGACCACTTTAACAGTTGATTATAAAGGAACGACTTTACAACTGCCTATAGTTGGCGGAGTTGATGCGTACAAAAAAGCAACTCGTTAAGGATACAAAGATCAAAAAAAATGAAAGCATGCCTTAGCGCATGCTTTTTTTGTTCCATTCACAACCCTATTCCACGTATAAATACCTGTTTTAAAAAAATCACTTCTTTCTACCCTATTTATCAATTCAATTTTACTATTTTTATAAAACGGATAACAACAGTAAAAGTTGTCGTTATCCCGCTAAACGCTCCGGGATAAC
>JBELDQ010000109.1:0-7299 GCA_042094215.1 Polaribacter sp.
TTGTACTGCCATCTTGATGAAATCGCCAATCTCTAAATACATTGTCTCCAAAGCCTAATTTGTCAGTTGCTTTTAGGAAACGAGCAGGTATAATTTGGTCGGTATCAATATTTTCAGTTGCTAGAGGAATTGCTCTAGAGGTTAGTGTCGTAAACTTTTCCATTAGTCTATATGCTTTGTAATATCAATAATTTTTCCTTCTACTGCTGTTGCTGCTGCTACTAGCGGACTTGCTAAAATGGTCCTAGCTCCCTGTCCTTGTCGTCCTTCAAAATTTCTGTTAGAGGTAGATACGCAATATTCTCCTTCCGGAATTTTATCATCATTCATAGCAAGGCAAGCAGAGCATCCGGGTTGTCTTAAGACAAATCCAGCTTTTTCAAAGACAGTTTGTAATCCCTCTTCAGTAATTTGTTTTGCTACTTTTTGAGACCCAGGCACCAACCAAGCATTCACATGTGACGCTTTTTGTTTCCCTTTCACATACGCTGCAGCAATTCTAAAATCTTCTATTCTTGAATTTGTACAGCTCCCGATAAAGACATAGTTAATGGGTTTATTAATTAGACTTTCACCCTTTTTAAAGTTCATGTATTTCAATGATTTTTCAAAAGAGCGATCATTAAAATCAGGAATCTTTTCTGTGATTTTTATTCCCATTCCTGGATTTGTGCCGTAGGTGATCATGGGTGCTATATCTGCAGCATCAAAAGCATATTCTTGATCAAAAACGGCTTCTTTATCTGTGGGAAGTGTTTTCCAATAGGCTACTTTCTTTTCAAATTCTTCTCCTTTTGGAGCATGTTCTTTGCCATAGACATAGTCAAACGTTGTCTGGTCTGGAGCAATCATCCCTCCACGAGCTCCCATTTCAATGCTCATGTTGCAAACAGTCATTCTGCCTTCCATGGTCATTTCTTCAAACACGTTGCCTGCATACTCGCAGAAGAAACCTGTTCCAGAGTTGGTTCCTAGTTTGGATATGATATATAAAATAACATCTTTTGGAAGTACTCCTTTTTTCAAGGTTCCATTTACAGAAACACGTAGGCTTTTTGGTTTTTGCAATAACAAACATTGACTTGCAAAAACTTGAGCTACTTGACTTGTTCCTATTCCAAATGCAATGGTTCCAAAAGCGCCATGAGTAGAGGTGTGAGAGTCTCCACAAACCATCGTCATTCCCGGTTGTGTAAAACCTAATTCAGGAGCAATTACATGTACAATTCCATTATTTTTATGCCCGAGGCCATATAACGGAATGTTATTTTTTTTACAGTTATTAGATAACTCTGCTAACTGTTTTCTAGAAAGTTCATCTTTTATGGGTAAATGCTGGTTTACCGTCGGTGTATTATGATCTGCAGTTGCCACTATTTTATCGGGCCGCGCAATTGGTATGCTACGTTGCTCTAATTCGTTAAAGGCCTGCGGACTTGTAACTTCATGTATTAAATGTTTATCTATGTATAAAATTTGAGGTCCATTTTCTATGGTGTCAACAACATGTGTATCCCAAACTTTATCAAATAATGTTTTTCCCATTAGGCAATTGCTATTTTAGAAATTTTATCTATGCTTTTCATGATACTGTGTATGTCATCATCTATCACTTCTTTTTGCTGGTCTGCGTATACCAAAAATGAGGTATATGCACTGTCTAGTTGTAACTTGGTTAATTCATATCCGATTTTTTTAGCGCGATATGCCAATGCAGCTCTTCCACTTCTCGCTGTTAACACAATAGCGCTTTCAGTAACACCAACCTCTTCTGGGTCCATGATTTCATAGGTTTTTCTATTTTTAATAACTCCATCTTGATGAATTCCAGAGCTATGTGCAAATGCATTGGCACCAACAATGGCTTTATTCGGTTGTACGGGCATTCCCATGCGCTCTCTTACTAACATGCTGGTGTCATACAATAATTTTGTATTTATATCTGTCTGTAAATTCAGGTACGGATGTTGCTTTAAAACCATGACCACCTCTTCTAAGGCTGTGTTTCCTGCACGTTCACCAATACCATTAATGGTACATTCAATTTGACGAGCTCCATTCATAACCCCGGCAATAGAATTGGCAGTAGCCAGGCCTAAATCATTGTGACAATGGCAAGATAAAATTACATTTTCAATTCCTTTTACATGGGTTCTCAAATAGCGTATTTTGGCGCCATACTCTTCTGGTAAACAATAGCCAGTAGTATCTGGAATATTTAAAACCGTTGCTCCCGCTTTAATAACTGCTTCACAAACTTGAGCTAAAAATTTATTATCTGTTCTTCCCGCATCTTCAGCATAGAACTCTACATCCTGTACAAATGATTTCGCATAGGCAACAGCGCTAACTGCACGCTCAATTACTTGTTCTCTTGTTGCATTAAATTTATATTTAATATGAGAGTCACTTGTTCCAATTCCTGTATGAATTCTTGGAGCTTTAGCGTATTTAAGAGCTTCTGCCGCTATTTTTATATCGTTTTTAACAGCTCTTGTTAAGCCACACACGGTTGCGTTTTTTACAATTTTTCCAATTTCTGAAACCGACTTAAAATCTCCCGGACTTGAAACAGGGAACCCAGCTTCTATAACATTGACACCCAATACATCCAATCGCTCAGCAATAATCAATTTTTGATTTGTGTCTAATTTGCATCCCGGTACTTGCTCTCCATCTCTAAGGGTTGTGTCAAAAATTTGGACTTTATTATCTTGCATGATTCATGTATGGTTTTTTTATCTAAATCAAATGTATATATTGCTTAGGTGTTACCAACTTGTTTATTGGAGTGTTTTACGATGTTAAACTTGTTTTATAATGTGTTAAAATATTGATTTCCAGATGAATAAAACAAATCCCGCTACATTATCCAATCATCAAAACGATGCTCTTTTTTTACTTGTAAAGTCATTGACCAAGTCAGAAAAGCGTCAGTTTAACTTGTATGTGGGTAGATTGGACGGAAATAATCAAGCTAAATTTCTTTCATTATTCAAAATATTGGATAAAATGAAAGTATATGATGAACGTGCGATTTTAAAAAGTGGTATTGTGGCAAAGCAGCAATTATCGAATTTAAAGGCGCATTTGTACAAGCAGTTATTAATTAGTTTACGCTTAAATCCAGCTCATCAAAATATAAGAATCCAAATTAGAGAACAATTAGATTTTGCCACTGTTTTATATCAGAAAGGATTGTACAAACAGAGTTTAAAGTTGCTTGATAAAGCAAAAAATATGGCACTAGATGCGGATGAAAAGAACATTGCATATGAAATAGTGGAGTTGGAGAAGGTGATAGAAACGCAGTACATTACCAGGAGTATAAGTACCCGTGCAGATGAACTTTCAAAGCAGTCAAAGGAGCTGAGTTTGCAAAATGTTATTACGAGTAAGTTGTCAAATGTTTCGTTGCAATTGTATAGTGTTTTGTTGAAAATAGGATATGTTAGGAATGATAGCGAACTACAACAAATCAATGAGTATTTTCAAAAGAGATTGCCAGAGTATGATTATAATTCTTTGGGTTTGCGAGAAAAACTATGGCTTTATAAAGCACATTTGTGGAGAAGTTTTTTGACTCAAGATTTTCTGCAATCCTATAAATATGCGAATAAATGGGTAGATTTATTTAAAGAGAATCCTCGAATCATCTCATTGCATCCTGTGTTTTATTTAAAGGGTAAAAATTATCTATTAGAATCGTTATTTTTTATAAAGCACTATGACAAGTTTAAAGAGGAACTCACCAATTTAGAGGAGGAAATTAAGCGGAAAAATATACCTATAAATAGCAATACTGAAATTTTAATTTTTCAGTATGTCAATGCCAATAGACTGCATTTACATTTCTTGGAGGGTACTTTTCGAGAAGGGACTTATTTGGTTGCTCAAATTGAGGAGAAGATTGCTGTCTATAAAAGCAGACTAGACAATCATCATATTGTTGTTTTGTATTATAAAATTGCTTGTTTGTATTTTGGAATGGGTGAAAATAAGAAGTGTATTGCTTATTTATCTAAAATTATCAATTCTAAAACGGTTACTTCTGGTGAAGATCTGCAGTGTTTCGCACGCGTGCTCAACTTAATTGCACATTATGAGTGTGGGATGGATTACTATTTAGAACGTCAGTTTAAAGAAACGTATAAGTTTTTGTTGAAAATGGAAAACTTACAAGCTGTTCAAAAGGAGTTTATTGTGTCTATTAGGGCTTTGAGTGATGTGTATCCACAAGAAATTAAAAATGAATTTAAGAAAATTCATGCGCGCCTTTCAATGTTTGAAAATCATCCTTATGAAAAACGTGCTTTTTTGTATTTAGATATTTTATCTTGGCTAGAGAGCAAAATAGAAAACATAAGTATTGGAGAGGTTATCAGGAGAAAAGCAAATAGCTACACAGTAAGAAAATAGTTGAGTGATACATGTTCATTTGAAGGCTATGAAATTATTTGAGACATCATAGGCGCTATATTATTTTTTTAAGGCCAACTGTATTCTCTTTCTGTTTATGTCTACGTCCAAAACGGTTACCAGTAGCTGTTGGTTTAAGTGTACAATTGCGTTTACATCTTTAACAAAAGAATCAGATAGGTTAGAAACATGGATCAAGCCACTTTCTTTGATGCCAATATCTACAAAACAGCCAAAATTGGTAATATTATTCACAATTCCTGGCAACAATTGCCCTTTTTGAACATCAGCAATTGTTTTTAAATTTTGATTAAAAGCAAACACTTTAGCCTTTTTCCTTGGATCTAATCCAGGCTTTTCTAATTCATGTATAATGTCTTGTAAGGTAGGCAGTCCTATTGTTGAAGAAGCGTAGTTGTTGAGTTCAATTTGAGTTAAAATAGATTTGTTTCCAATTAACTCAGATACATGGGTGTTTAGGTCTTTTGCCATTTTTGAAACCAACCCATAGCTTTCTGGATGCACAGCAGAGTTGTCTAAAGGGTTTTTAGCATTTTTTATTCTTAAAAACCCTGCAGCTTGTTCAAATGACTTACTGCCTAAGCGAGGTACTTTTTTAATGGCTTCTCTCGAAGCGAAGACACCATTTTGATTTCTGTATTTTACAATGTTTTCTGCTATTTTTGGACCAATTCCAGAGACATAACTCAACAAAGAGACACTTGCAGTATTGATGTTTACGCCAACCTTATGAACACAGCTTTCAACAACTGTATCTAAAGATTTTTGCAGTTTTGTTTGGTCTACATCGTGTTGGTATTGTCCGACACCGATTGACTTTGCTTCTATTTTAACCAATTCAGCGAGTGGGTCTGCGAGTCTTCTACCGATAGATACGGCACCTCTCACTGTGATGTCGAAATTGGGAAATTCGTCTCTAGCAATTTTAGAAGCAGAATAGATTGAGGCTCCTGCTTCATTAACTACAAAGACTTCGATGTCTCTATTCAAAGAGATTTTACGAATCAACTCAGCAGTTTCTCTTGATGCAGTTCCATTGCCAATGGCAATTGCCTCAATTTTATAGGCATTTGTTAGTGTACTTATTTTTTTGATGGCTTCGTTGTATTTATTCTGTGGAGCATGAGGAAAAATAGTCTCATTATGCACTAAGTCTCCTTGCCTATTTAAACAGACTACTTTACAGCCTGTTCTATATCCCGGATCGATTCCTAGAATGTGTTTTTCACCTAAAGGCGCTCCTAATAACAATTGTTGCAAGTTGTTTGCAAAAACTGCAATGGCAGCTGTGTCTGCTTTCTCTTTAGCATTAGAAAGAGCTTCATTGGATAAAGAAGGGTATAATAATCGCTTATATGAATCTTGTATAGCTTGCTCTATATGCGAAGTACATGCGTTTTTCGAACGAATAATACGATGTGCTATCTTAGCAAGTATGCGTTCTGAATCTATTTGAATTTTTATGCGAATATAGCCTGCTTCTTCAGCTCTTAAAATAGCCAATAATCGGTGTGAGGGAATTCTTTGCAATGCTTCGCTCCATTCAAAATATTGTTGAAATTTTTGAGCCTTCTCATCTGTAGATTTTGCAGCAATTACTTTGGTGGAAATGTTAGCGAAACGCGCTAATTGTGTCCTAATGATGGCTCGAATATCTGTGCGTTCGTTGATCCATTCTGCAATGATATATCGTGCGCCTTCTAAAGCTTTCTCCGTATTTTCAATTTTATCGGAGGTATATTTTGCTGCTATATGATTGATGTCTTGAGTACGCTGACTCATGAGTATTTTAGCCAAGGGTTCTAAACCATGTAAACGAGCTGTTTCGGCTTTTGTTTTTCGTTTTTTCTTAAAAGGGAGATACAAGTCTTCCAAAGAAATAATCTCTCTTGTTTCCTTAATTTTTTGGTCCAACTCTGTTGATAAAACACCTTGTTCTTCTAGTGATTTTAGAATTGTTTTTTTACGCTTTTCTAAGGTGTCAAACATTTCTTTGTACCTGAGAATGCTACCAATTTCAATTTCGTCTAAATTGCCAGTGCGTTCTTTTCTATAGCGAGCTATAAAAGGAATACTGCAGTCTTCGCTTAATAAAGTTAAGGTGTTTTGAACTGCTTTTTCAGAAAGCTGTGTATGTTGTGAAATGTAATTTTGAAGTTCCATCTAGCGAGGGTAGTTGTAAAGAATCGATTAAAAAAACCTCATAGAAAACTATGAGGTTTTACAATTGTAAATAATGATTTTTTCAACTTACTTGAGTTCCATTTTTGATCTTTTCTGAGGGCTCAACAAACGCTAATTTACCATCAGGTGTATCTGTCATTAAAATCATTCCTTGACTTTCAACACCTCTCAGTTTTCTCGGTGCTAAGTTGCATAGAACGGTAACTTGTTGCCCAATAATCTCTTCTGGTTTAAAGCTTTCTGCAATTCCAGAAACAATGGTTCTTACATCCATGCCTACATCTACTTTTAATTGCAGTAGTTTTTTTGTTTTCGCTACTTTTTCGGCTTCAATGATGGTTCCAACTCGAAGATCTAGCTTTGTGAAGTCCTCAAAATCTATGGTTTCTTTCTGAGGTTCAACTATTTTTTTAGCCTGTTCATTTGCTTTTTTGGTTGCTTGTAATTTCTCTAATTGCGCGTCAATTTCTTTGTCCTCAATTTTTGCAAACAACAGTTCAGCTTTATTAATTTGATGCCCCGAAGGAAGAAGTACGTCACATGAAGAGACGGTGCTCCAACTTAGGCAGTCGTTGCCACTATGTGCGCCCTCTTTCTTGCTGTTCATAAGATTTAAGATTCCTTTAAGTTTTGAGGAAGTAAACGGCAAAAAGGGTTCACATAACACTGCCAAGC
>JBELDQ010000110.1:0-2982 GCA_042094215.1 Polaribacter sp.
TTGGTGTATGGTGCGTTTGCATCCCGAAGGGTGCATATGCACTATACATAGTGTTGTGCTTAGTTTTTACTTACAGTAAATCTAATCATTTTTATAGTTTGCTTTTGCTAAATCAAAACTTGAAACAAATCTGGCTTATCATTCAAATATTCTCCAAAGAAATTTTTTGTTTTCATTTTTAGAATCAGTCCGTCTAAATCCCTTGGGTTACTTATTTCTAAACCAACAATGGCTGGACCTGAATTTCTGTTGTGTTTTTTGGAATATTCAAAATGGGTAATATCATCATTTGGACCTAAAATATCATTTAAAAACTCTAGTAAAGCACCTGCTCTTTGCGGAAATTTTATGATGAAATAATGTTTGTGTCCAGAATGAAGCAAAGCACGCTCTTTTATTTCTTCTGTTCGAGTAATGTCATTATTTGAGCCACTAATTAAACAAACTACATTTTTACCTTTTATTTCAGTAGAAAACTGGTCTAAAACTGCTGTGGTTAACGCACCAGCAGGTTCAACCACAATAGCGTTTTTATTGTACAAATCTAAAATAGTTTGGCACACTTTTCCTTCGTGAACGGTTACCATTTCGTCTAAATTTTCTTTACAAATTTCAAAGTTTAAATCACCTACTTTTTGGACAGATGCGCCATCAGTAAATTTATCTATGTTTTCTATTTTTGTGTTAAATCCATTAGTTATTGAAACAGACATTGAAGCTGCGCCTTTTGGTTCAACACCTATAATTTTTGTGTTGGGAGAAAGTTCTTTAAATATACTGGAAACACCAGCAGCCAAACCACCACCACCAACAGGCAAAAACAAATAATCTACAGGTGTTTTGCTTTGTGCTAATATTTCTAAAGCAATGGTTGCTTGCCCTTCTATTACTTTTATATCGTGAAAAGGATGTACAAAAGACATCTTTTTTTCTTTGCAATAATCTGTGGCTGCATAAGAAGCATCATCATAAGTATCGCCATTTAAAACCACTTCTACATAATCTCCGCCAAACATTTTTACTTGTTCTGTTTTTTGATTGGGTGTAGTCGTTGGCATAAATATAACACCCTTTATTTTTTTTGCTTTACAAGAAAAAGCAACACCTTGCGCGTGATTTCCTGCACTGGCACAAACGACTCCTTGCTCTAATTCTTCGCCAGTTAATGATGAAATTTTATGATAAGCTCCTCTTATTTTATAAGAACGAACGCCTTGTAAATCTTCTCGTTTAAAAACAATATTAGCCTCATATTTTTCAGACAAATACTGATTTTTTTGTAATGGCGTTTCCAAAACAACATCTCTTAAAAGAGATGCTGCTTTTTTCACGTTTTCTAAAGTAATATATTGAGTTTCTGAGGTCATTTTTTTAGTTTTTGCATTGCGCTCATAGAAGTTCTCAAAGTCGCACCTATTTTTTCTATTGGATGATTTCTCAAAGCTTGATTTACTGCTATTAATTTTTTATTATCCACTTGATTATCTATTGAAAATTGTTTTCCTATTAAACGTGTTTCTATGTTTGTCATAAAATTGGCTAATAATGGTTTACAAGCATGATCAAATAAATAACAGCCATATTCTGCGGTATCAGAAATAACTCTGTTCATTTCATATAGTTTTTTTCGAGCTAGTGTATTGGCAATTAATGGTGCTTCGTGCAGTGATTCGTAATAAGCAGATTCTGCTTTTATTCCTGAAGCTGTCATAGTTTCATAAGCCAATTCTACACCTGCTTTTATGAAAGCTGCTAATAAAGTTCCATTATCAAAAAACTCTTGCTCACTAATGAAAGCATCTGTTGCTTTTGTTTGCTCAAAAACGGTTTCGCCAGTTGCTTTTCTCCAGTTCAACAAATCTTTGTCATTATTTTTCCAATCTTTCATCATCCTTTTTGAAAATTCTCCTGACATAATATCGTCCATATGTTTGTTAAATAAAGGTGTCATAATTGTTTTTAATTCCTCTGCCAGTTCGTATGCTTTTACTTTTGCAGGATTTGAAAGTCTGTCCATCATATTAGTTAAGCCTCCTTGCTTTAAGGCTTCTGTCAAAGTTTCCCAGCCATATTGAATGAGTTTTGCAGCATAACCTGCCTCTAGTCCTTTCTCTAACATTTTATCAAAGCAAAGTATAGATGCTGATTGCAACACGCCACAAAGTATGGTTTGTTCGCCCATTAAATCTGATTTTACTTCAGCTACGAAAGAAGAATGTAACACACCAGCTTTATCTCCACCAGTGGCAACGGCATAGGCTTTTGCTAATTCAAGTCCTTCATTTTTCGGGTCGTTTTCTGGATGAACAGCAATCAAAGTGGGTACACCAAAATTTCTTTTATATTCTTCTCTTAATTCCGAACCAGGCGATTTTGGAGCCATCATTATTACTGTTAAATCTTCCCTTATTTTCATTCCTTCTTCTACAATATTGAAACCGTGAGAATAAGATAAAGCTGCTCCTTTTTTCATTAAAGGCATTATTTTACTTACCACATCGGTATGTTGTTTATCAGGCGTGAGGTTTATAACCAAATCTGCGGTTGGTATCATTTCTTTATAAGTTCCAACCTTAAATTTGTTTTCATTTGCATTTTTAAAAGATTGTCTTCGCTCTTTTATAGCACTTTCTCTTAAAGTGAAAGAAACATCTAAACCAGAATCTCGCATATTTAAACCTTGGTTTAAACCTTGTGCGCCACAACCTATAATGACAATCTTTTTCCCTTTTAAAGCACTTACGCCATTTGTAAATTCTGAGGCATCCATAAAATCACATTTACCTAATTGTGCCAGTTGTTCTCTTAATGATAATGTATTGAAATAATTTTCCATTTTGTTTTTTAATTTTTTACTAATCCTTCTAATTGATCAACTATTGATGATAATGTTTTCATTGGTTTGGTGATGGCAACTCTTCCGGAGCGTACAAATTCTAAAATTCCGAAAGGTTTTAAATCATCAAATAATTGTTGTGTTTC
>JBELDQ010000110.1:3082-4866 GCA_042094215.1 Polaribacter sp.
TATCTGTAAATTCCCTTAATTTCGCTTTCAGACGCAGCAATACTTTCTACATTTATTTTCCTTCTTGTAAAAATTATTGACACTCTATTGAGTATTCCCACTACATCTTCTGTAAATACGGATATTGTAAATCTTTTCTTTTCCATAGTTTTATTTTAATCTTATGTCTGAAACAGATGCACCAGTTGCTATCATTGGAAATACATTGTTTTCTTTCCCAACCATCACTTCAAGAAAATACGAACCTTCGTGCGCCAACATTTCTTTTACTGCTGCTTCTAAATCTTCTCTTTTTTCTACCTTTTTAGTTTTAATTCCATAACCTTTCACTATCATTTGAAAATCTGGATTGACCATAGTGGTTGAGGCATATCTTTTTTCAAAAAACAGCTCTTGCCATTGCCTTACCATTCCTAAAAATTCATTATTCATAACTACAATTTTTACTGCAGTTTTAAACTGAAAAATTGTTCCTAATTCTTGAATGGTCATTTGAAAACCACCATCTCCAATAATTCCAATAACTTGTGCATCTGGTCTTCCCATTTTTGCACCAATGGCAGCTGGCAAGCAAAAGCCCATAGTTCCCGAGCCTCCAGAAGTTATTAAGGAACGTGTTTGTTTAAATTTGGCATATCGGCAAGCTACCATTTGGTGTTGCCCAACATCTGTTACAATAATGTTTTTTTGATCCGAATGAAGGTTTATTTTATCCATCACTTCACCCATTGTCATCAATTCTGTTGTCGGATTAAGGTCATCTTTGACCACTTCATCAAACTCTTCTTTTTCTAAATTTCTGAATTTTGCCAGCCAATTTTCATGTTCGTTTTCATTAATTAATTCAGTTAATGCACTTAAACTTTCTTTAGCATTTCCCAAAACGGCAACATCTGTTTTTACATTTTTATTAACTTCCGCAGGATCTATTTCCAAATGAATCACTTTTGCTTGCTTGGCATATCTGCTTAAGTCACCAGTAACTCTATCGTCAAAACGCATACCTACTGCTATCAAAACATCACATTCATTGGTCAATTTATTGGGTGCATAATTACCGTGCATTCCCAACATTCCTACATTCAGATTATGGTCAGAATCTAAGGCAGACAATCCCATAATCGTCCAAGCAGAAGGCAAACCAGCTTTTTCTATAAATGCTTTAAACTCTTTTTCGGCTTCTGCCAAAAGCACACCTTGCCCAAACAAAACAAGTGGTTTTTTGGCAGCATTAATCAATACTGCGGCTTCTTTTACTTTTTCTAAATCTAATTGAGGAGTTGGCACATAACTTCTCATTCCTTTAAAAGGTTTATACTCAAAATCAAGCGTTTCAAATTGAGCATCTTTAGTAATATCTACCAAAACGGGACCTGGTCTTCCTGTTCTTGCTATATAAAAAGCTTTTGCTAAAGCATAAGGAATTTCTTCTGCTCGAGTAACTTGAAAATTCCATTTGGTAACAGGCATAGAAATACCAATGATATCCGTTTCCTGAAAAGCATCTGTGCCTAATAAATGACTTGCTACTTGTCCCGTAATACACACCAATGGCGTAGAGTCTATTTGTGCATCTGCTATTCCAGTAATTAAATTGGTAGCTCCAGGCCCTGAGGTAGCTAAGCAAACACCCACTTTTCCTGTTGCTCTGGCATAGCCTTGTGCTGCGTGTGTTGCGCCTTGTTCGTGTCTGGTTAAAATGTGTGTTAACTTAGCTTCTACATCATAAAGTGCATCATAAACAGGCATAATTGCTCCGCCTGGATAGCCAAATATTAAATCAA
>JBELDQ010000110.1:4966-7281 GCA_042094215.1 Polaribacter sp.
AAACACTTTTGCAGTTCCAGTAAATTGAAGACCTTCTTTTCCTGTAATTTTTGCAACAGCACCTTTTGGCGATAAATTTCCTCTCAGTATTCTTAAATGCCCCATTTCTTTTATAGGATTTTCTAATGGTTTTATAATTTGTTGACCGGCTTTTAAGTCTGGAACGTTTTCAAGATTTTCGGCTAAAGTTTTTCCTGTAACGGTTAAACAATCTCCGTGTAATAAACCGTTTTTCAATAAATATTTTAAAACCGCAGGAATTCCACCAATTTCGTGAACGTCTTCCATCAAAAACTGTCCGCTTGGTTTCAAGTCTGCTAAAAAAGGAGTTGTATCTGCTATTCTTTGAAAATCATCTAAGGTAAATTCCACTTCAGCAGTTCTGGCAATTGCCAAAAAGTGTAATACGGCATTGGTAGAGCCGCCCATTATCATTACTAATCTTATGGCATTTTCTAATGCTTTTTTGGTAACAATGTCTTTTGGTTTAATGTCTTTTTCAAGCAATAAACGAACGGCTTCACCAGCCTTTATACTTTCTACTTTTTTCTCTTTTCCTAAGGCTGGGTTTGAAGAATTGTATGGCAAAGACATTCCCAAAGCTTCAATAGCAGATGCCATAGTGTTTGCTGTGTACATTCCGCCACAAGCACCAGCTCCAGGGCAGGCTTTTTCTATTACATTTTGGTATTCTACTTCATCCATTTTGCCAGCCACTTTTTGTCCCCAAGCTTCAAAAGCGGAAACGACATCCAGTTTTTTACCCTTATGACAACCAGAAGCAATTGTGCCGCCATAAACCAAAACACCTGGTCGGTTTGTTCTGAGCATTGCCATTAATGCGCCAGGCATATTTTTGTCGCAACCAACAACTGTTACCAATGCGTCATAAGACATTCCGTCCACTACTGTTTCCATAGAATCTGCGATTACATCTCTTGATGGTAATGAATATCTCATTCCTGGAGTTCCCATAGAAATACCGTCACTTACACCAATAGTGTTGTATATTAAACCTACTAAATTGGCGTTTTTGGTACCGTGCTTAACTTCAAGTGCTAAATCGTTGAGGTGCATATTACAAGGGTTACCTTCATAACCCGTGCTAGCAATGCCCACAAAAGGTTTACTAAAATCTTCTTTTGTTAAGCCGATTGCGTGCAACATTGCTTTTGCAGCTGGTTGCGAATCGTCTTGAGTTACGCGTTTGCTGTATTTATTTAATTCCATTTTTATTTATTTTATATGAACACATTTTTGATAAGCATCTTCCAATTGATAGCCTAAAGTTTTTTCCCAAGGCAAATTGAAACTGTGATAGTCCAAACTTCCAATTGCAGCAACTTCTGCTGCCGTTCCTGTGAAAAAGGCTCCATCTGCCTGATATACTTCTTCAACTTTAAAAAACTTTTCTACTACTTCAAAACCTAAATCTTCTGCTAATTCAAAAATAGTTTGTCGTGTTATACCAGAAAGGATATTTCCCAATGGTGCAGTAAATAATTTTTCGTCTTTTTCAAAAAAGAAATTTGCTCCAGGTCCTTCGGCCACATTTTCGTTCATATCCAAAAGTAAAGCTTCATCAAAACCTTTTTGCTTCGCTTCGGTAGTTGCCAATAAAGAATTGGTGTAATGACCGCTTACTTTGGCTTCTACAAAACAAGATTTTGGATTGGGTCTCTGAAAAGATGAAGTCATTAATTTGAGTTGCGTATCGCCTAAATATCTTCCCCATTGCCAAGCGCAAAGCATTACGTGAACATCTTCTGTGGGTTGAAGAGACATATTTTCGCCTAAATAAACCAAAGGACGGATATAAGCATCTTCCAATTGGTTTCTTTCTAGTAATTCATAACTTAAATCAATTAATTCCTGAACAGAATACTTCAGATTGATGTGCATTTTTTCTGCTGAATAATGCAACCTTTCATAATGTGCTTTAGCTTTAAAAATATTTGCGCCTTTATCTGTTTTGTAAGATCTAATCCCTTCAAAAACACCAGCTCCATAATGTAGCGTTTGACTATACAGATTCGTTTTTCCATTTTGGGCTTTTATCCATTGGCCATCCAAAAATATTTGGGTTTCTTTGTTGTAATACATTTTTTTATTTTGTGTTTATTAATTTTTTAGTCAAAAAAAAAGCCCTTCTCATATTTTTTGAGAAGGGCTTTTATATTATATCAATACAATTACATTCTCACCTGGGCGGTAAAATAATTATGCTAATAATAATTTTGCTTATTATAGTAGTCATCAAGTAGATTGAATTTAAATTTTGTGTTTTCATTGTTTGTTTATTCTGAAATTTTAAT
>JBELDQ010000111.1:0-7255 GCA_042094215.1 Polaribacter sp.
ATTTGTGTTATTAAATTGTATATTCGCACCTTATGAAAAGTGAACAATTACAAAATTTAACAACGTTTTTAGCAACACCTAGAAATATTGTAATCGTACCTCATAGAAATCCTGATGGAGATGCTATGGGGTCCACTTTGGCCTTGTGTCAATATTTCAATTCAAAAGCACACAATGCAACTGTTGTTGCTCCAAATGAGTATCCTGAGTTTTTGCATTGGTTGCCAGGTTCTAATGATGTTATTTTGTTTGATAAGCAGAACAAACAGGCAAAAAGAGCGATTGACAACTCAGATATTATTTTCTTGTTAGATTTTAATGCATTGCATCGTGTGGGGGATGATATGGCAAAAACACTGAGTTTGTATAAGAATGAGTTTGCCATGATAGATCATCATCAGCAACCAGATAGTATTGCCGCTTACCTATATTCCGATACATCTATTTGCTCCACAGCACAGATGGTTTATCACTTTTTAGAAATGTTAGAGGATACTAAAAGTATTACTAAAGACATAGCAACCTGCATGTATACAGGAATCATGACTGATACGGGGTCGTTTAGATTTAGGTCAACCACAAGTGTTACACATACCATAGTTGCAGATTTGATTGATAAAGGCGCTGAAAATGATAAAATTCATAATCAAGTGTACGATGCAAATTCATACAATAGGCTTCTTTTACTAGGGCAAGCGCTAACAAATTTGAAAGCTTTTCCTGCCTATAAAACGGCATTTATTACCTTGTCGGATGAAGAAAAGAAAAAATACGGGTATCAAAAAGGAGATACAGAAGGTGTTGTAAATTATGCACTGTCGTTAAAAGATATTGTTTTCGCAGCTATCTTTATTGAAGATACAGAACAAAAAATTATTAAAATTTCATTTCGTTCAAAGGGAAGTTTCTCAGTAAATAAATTTGCAAGAGCTCATTTTAATGGGGGAGGTCATGACAATGCTTCTGGAGGGAAATCTGATTTATCTTTAGAAGAGACAGTTTCTTTTTTTACCTCTTTATTGCCGCATTATGAAAAAGAATTACAGGAATCTTATGAAGAATAGTCTTGCTTTTATTCTAGCTGTTTTATGCTGTACTTCTTGCAACACGATTGAAGCAAGAAAACCTGTATCACAAAGAACAGGAACCGTATTGTCTCATGCTATAAAACAGACGAAAGAGCTGATAACTGCTGAGAATGCTTTTATAGAGTCTTTCATAGCCAAAGATAGCACTGCTGTCTATACAACCGCTCCATTTGGATTTTGGTATGCCTACAATAATAAAATTGAAGCAGAAATTGCGTTTCCAGTAGAAGGAGATGTCGTAACATTTGAATATTCAATTTCAGATATATTCGATACAGAGATTTATTCAAAAACGGAACTTGGAATTAAGGAATACACCATCGATAGAGAGGACTTTATTCCAGCGTTGCAAGAAGGATTGAAGTTGATGAAAGTCGGAGAAACAGTCACCTTTATTATACCATCACACAGAGCGTTTGGTTTGGTAGGAGATGGTCATAAAATTGCAATGAATACAACATTAAAAAGTAAAGTAACATTATTAAATATAACACAAAAATGAAAAAAGTAAATACAGTAATTTTAGCAGGCTTAGCCTTATGTATGGTTTCTTGTAACAATCAAGGGACTCAGGTAAAATCATTGGAAACAGAAATTGATTCAGTGAGTTATGCACTAGGATTAAATATGTCTACACAGTTAAAAACAAATTTTGATGAGGTAAATAAGCAAGCGTTTGTTCGCGGGTATTTGAATGGTATGGATTCTTTAGATTTGTTAATGGATGTAAAGGATATTAGAACGGTTTTGAATACCTATTTCCAAAAGAAGCAGCAAGAAAAAATGAAAGAACAACAGGCTGCAGCTGCTAAGAGAGCAGAAGCTGAGTTTGGCGAGGTTAAAAAAGAAGGAGAAGCATTTTTAGCTAAAAATAAAGGGAAAAAGGGAGTTGTTACGACGGCTAGTGGTTTGCAATATGAGATTCTCAAAAAAGGAAAAGGAGACAAGCCTCTTGTTACTTCTAGAGTAAAGGTACACTACCATGGTACTCTTTTAGATGGAACTGTTTTTGATAGCTCTGTTGATAAAAAAAGACCTTATGAAACAGGAGTGAATCAAGTAATAAAGGGGTGGATAGAAGGTTTGCAGTTGATGCCAGAAGGTGCTAAATATAAGTTCTATGTGCCACAAGAATTAGCATACGGAGCAACACCAAGAGCAGGAGGCGTAATTAAACCTTTTATGCCATTGATTTTTGAAGTGGAATTGTTAGAAATTTTGAAAAAATAAAGAATTCTTAAATAGGTATACTTATGAAATTTGATAAGTTTTTATTTTTTGCAGTTTTTTTGCTGTTAGCCTCATGTAAACCAGCAAAATACCCAGATTTAGAAAATGGTTTATATGCAGATATCCAAACAAGTAGGGGAGATATTTTATGTGAGTTGTATTTTGAAGATACACCTTTAACCATTGCTAATTTTGTGTCTTTAGCTGAAGGGACAAATCCAGATGTTACAGATTCTTTAAAAGGGAAGAACTTCTACGATGGGTTGACCTTTCATAGAGTAATGAAGGACTTTATGATTCAAGGAGGCGATCCATTGGCAAATGGAAGAGGAGGTCCTGGCTATAAATTTGAAGATGAATTTCCGAGAGATTCATTAGGTGTTTTAAAGTATACCCATGGCCAAGAAGGTGTTTTGTCTATGGCAAATGGAGGTCCAGGCTCTAATGGAAGTCAGTTTTTTATTACTCACAAAGCCACACCTTGGCTGGACGGAGTACATACTGTTTTCGGAAAAGTAACCAACGGGCAACAAGTGGTTGACTCTATAGAGAAAGGAGACATTATCAATCAAATTCGTTTTATTAGGATTGGACAAAAGGCTGATGCTTTTGAGGCAGATAAAGTATTCACGAGAGAGTTAAAGAATTCTGTAATAGCGAAGCAAAAGAGAATAGAGAACGCTAAAAAAGCAGAAGAAGCTAGGTATGCAAAGTTTCAACAAGATAAAAAGATTTATCAGGAGAAGCAAGGTGTGTTAGAAGCAAAGAAAACTGCTTCTGGATTACAAATTTTGACATTGAAAAGAGGAAGAGGGAGAAAGTTTTCTGAAACCAAAGCAACCACAATTAACTACACCATATCATTGGCAGATGGAAAACAAATTCAGACTACAGAAGGAAAAGGACCTTTTGTGTTTACCTTGAGTAAGCAACCAATGATTGCAGGTGTAAGAGAAGCGATTTTGAAAATGAGAGAAGGAGGTAAGGTTCGTTTATTCATTCCTTATTATCTAGGGTATGGTGAAAGAGCATATGGACCTTTTCCTGCGAAATCTGATATTGTTTTTGATTTAGAAATTGTTAAAATTGCTAAATAATATATGTTTGATATCCTAATACAAAAAGACAAACAACTTCTCATCTATCTAAATAGTTTGGGAAGTGAGCAATGGGATCCCGTTTGGTTGTTTATCACAAATCAACTAAACTGGGCACCGTTATTTTTGTTTATTATTTTTTTAATATTCAAAAACTTTGGATGGAAAAAGGGAGGTTTCTTATTCTTATTCCTCATTGTAATGGTTGCTTTTTCAGATCAGTTTACAAATTTAATACGTGGAATTTTTGAGCGGTTAAGACCAAACAATGATCCTACTATAAATGAAGTATTAAGAACATTAATTACCCCTCAGAGTTATAGTTTTACCTCTGGTCATGCTACAACGTCTATGACGTTTTCTGTATGCATTTATTTTCTGTTTAAAGACCAATATAAGAGCATCAAATACCTGTTTATATTCCCTGCTTTATTTGCATATAGCAGACTCTATTTAGGTGTCCATTTTCCTATGGATATCTTTGCAGGAGCAACAGTAGGATCTCTTCTAGGATTTACATTCTTTAAGATCCATGCTTTTCTAAATAGAAAACTATTTAGTTAGCTTTTTTATTATTGTAATATAAATATTTGGTCGCATTATAATACCCACGAAGAAGACTATCCATTTGTTTTGTAACAATTGGATGGTCTTTTTTTATATCGGTTAAGTCCTTCCCATTAAAATCATACAAATTACTAGTATTACTTACAGTGGTGCGTGTGTAGTAATAGTTGTTTTGTAGCAGTCCTAGAGCAGGTTCTCCGTTTATTTTTTTATACAAAAAAGCAAAATTATTTTCGGAAATTGAATCTAAGGCATTTGAGCCCAGTGTATAATTTGTATAGTCAATATTGGCCAAACTAGCAGCTGTAGGCATTAAATCTACTAAGTTTGTGAATTTAGAAACAACTTTGGCATCTACAAACTTAGGGGCGTGAATAAAAAAGGGCACGTGGTGCACAACGGTGCCTAATGCTGACTCTTCTTTCTCTAAAAAGCGAACAGGGTTCATAGCAGTGTTATGATCTCCAAAGAACAAGAAGATGGTGTTGTCGTAATAGCCTCCTTTTTTAGCACGCTTTAAAAAGCGGGCAACATTAAAATCTAAGTAACGCAAAGCATTAATTTGAGCGACAGATTTAAAACCAGATGCTTGCAGCACTGTTTCACTTATAGCCGTTTCTGCGAGTGGTCTGTAACTTTCTTTTTGGTCAGGTACCGTAAAAGGCATGTGATTCGTTGCTGTTTGGATGTAGGCAATAAAAGGTATGTTTTGTTGGTGTAGTTTCGTTAATTCTTTGTCAGATTCCTTAAATAATTCGTAGTCATCAATACCCCAAACATCTGCTCTCTTTTCAACTTCATAACTTCCTTCTTCATAGATTTTTAAATCTGTAATATTGGACTGAAAAACCCCCCTAATATTGGCCCAATTGGCACTTCCTCCTAAAAAATACAATTTTTCATAACCTTTAAATTGATCAAAAATAATACGCTGATCAATCACCATGGGGTTTCTAGATGCAGTTTCTACATGATCTACATCTGGCAAGCCGGTGATACTTGCAAAAACGGTACCTGCAGTACCTGCCTTGTGTACATAGAAGTTTGTGAAATTGACACTTTTCTTCAGAAGACTATCCATTTTAGGAGTCGTATTGATTGGGTTTCCATAGTAACTCATGGGAGCAGCCCCTACAGACTCAAGCATTACAATAACCACATTTGGCTTTGAAGGGGTGCTATGGGCACTGTATACTTTTCGTGAAAATTGTAATGTATCCTTGTCTAGTCCTAATTGCTTGGCTACAGCAGGGTAGTATTTTTTGGTTGTTTCTATATCAAAGCCTGTGCTTCTAAAGGCAAAACTATCATAGAAATATAAAATAGGGTTTAATGAAAATTGATTCACAGCCTGATTTTTAGAGAAGAATGCCTCACTCCAACGCAATGGATAATGTGTAAAACTATTATAGATTCCAAAGGCTAAAATGAAAAAGGGAATTACAATAAAAAAGGCTTTTCTTCTTTTCGATAAAGGGTTCTCTGTCTTGTTGAACTTTTTATAAATAAACACCTGCATTCTATAGATTAGAAAGCCTAATAGCAGCAAGCCAAGTGCACCTTTATAAACAGGGTAGCTCTCCAAGAGTACTTGTGTAGAAATTGCAATATTACTGAGGAATCTTAAGGATGCTGCATCCAATCGAATGCCTAAATAGTCATAATATCCAAAATCAAAAAGATAAAATAATGTGAAGACCATGTACATAATTGTACTGTAAATAGTCCCTATTCTCTGGTATAGAACACGTTTGAAAAAACCTTGGTTGATACTAAATAGCAAAATTGCTAGCGGGAAAAAAACCAATACAGCTAATTTGATGTCAAAACGAATACCAAGTCTAAAAGCTTGCTGAATTTCTGATGTGTTAGCATCATTTAGCTCACTGAAATAGGTGTAAAATAGAATTCTAAATAATAGCATGTACAGCGTTAGAGAACAGATTTGTACAAATAGGTATTTTATATAATTAGGTATGTTTTTTTTCATTGGGTGATTATTAATCTTGGCAAAGATATTCTTTTTCTTTGATGCTGCTCATTAAAGCAAGGATTAGCTTCTTTTCTATGAGAAATACACTATTAGAATTATTGCAGATTGAGTAGTCTATTGGCAGCACTAAATGGTGTTGCGTTTCCTTTTGCTAATTTTTTTAATTCGATTTCCAATTGTTTTTGAACACCAGTGTTATTGTAAAAGTTGTCCCTTAATCGTTGCTCAATTGTTGCTTTTAGCCAATAGTTATTTTGGTCGTTTCTTCGTTTGTCAAAATATCCATTCTGCTTTGTAAGGAATAAGTATTCATGTATTAAAAGATCTATTTCTTGGATACCATTATGTTTTAATGCGCTGCAGGTAAGAACCTTTGGTTTCCAATTGCTTTCTTTTGGAGGGTATAAATGCAATGCTTTATGAAATGCTGTTTTCGCAATCTTTGCCTTTTGAATGTTATCTCCATCTGCTTTATTGATTACGATGGCGTCTGCCATTTCTATGATTCCGCGCTTAATTCCCTGTAATTCATCACCCGCTCCTGCAATTTTTAATAACAAAAAGAAGTCCACCATAGAATGTACTGCGGTTTCGGATTGCCCAACACCAACTGTTTCAATAACAATGGTGTCAAAACCTGCAGCTTCACATAAAATGATACTTTCGCGAGTTTTTTGAGCAACGCCTCCAAGAGAAGTTCCTGAAGGTGAAGGTCTAATGAATGCTTTTTCGTTGGTTACCAGCGCTTCCATTCTGGTTTTATCTCCTAAAATACTCCCGCTATTCACTGAACTACTCGGATCAATAGCCAAAACTGCAACGTTCTTTCCATGTGCAGTTAAGTGCGTTCCAAAACTTTCAATAAAAGTGCTTTTCCCTACTCCAGGAACCCCGGTAATACCTATCCTTATTGATTTATTTGCGTAGGGTAAACAACGTTCTAAAATTTCTGTGGCTTTTTTTTGATGTTTTGCATTTGTGCTCTCCACCAATGTAATAGCTCTACTTAAATACGGAATATTTCCTTTTAAAATTTGTTCAACGAAGACCTCTGTTGTAGGTATCTTAATTCGATGCTTTTTTATTTTTTGAGCAGACGATTTGCTGGTAGTTTCTGGCTGGGAAACCCCTTTTTTTTCGTGTAATGCTGATTTCTTTTTAGCAGTCATAAGTAGTTCTTGACAAAAATAATACTGTAAATTTATGCATTAATTATGTCATTTTGCAACGGAGCGGAAAAAGGTTCGTCTTTAAGGTAACAATTAACAAATGAATCAAAC
>JBELDQ010000112.1:0-7154 GCA_042094215.1 Polaribacter sp.
GGCTTCACACCAACTCTGAATTGTTTCTGATCGCCCATATTCTCTGTAGCATCTGTATATGCACCGCCATCAAACTCATAATCAAAGGCATCATAATTTAAGAAGGTTTGAACATTTAGTCGATCAGTAAAGGCATACCCTAATTTCAGTAATGCACTTTTATTTGCATAGGCATCACTAGCAAAAGGCTGATTTTCTTTACTTTTTGCAGCAGAAAACCCGTCAGTTGCAGTGGTATTTATGGTACCTAAGTAATTGAACTTATCTGCAGTTCCTCTTACACTGATGTTCTGATTTTTATCTAACAATCGTAAACTATTCGAGTTTGCCGTATTGTTCGTCCCTAAACTTGCTTCATAACTAATAGCAACTTCATCTTTTGAAGCTTTCTTTAGCACGATATTTACAACACCTGTTGCTGCACCAGAACCATATAATGTACTTGAAGCTCCTTTTAAAACCTCTATGGATTCTATTTGACTTAAGGTTAACAAACGTAGATCGAATTCCTGACCAATTCCTGTAGGATCAGAAACAGGAACGCCATCAATTAAAACCAAAACTTGTCTTCCTCTACCACCACGAATAAAATTTGATTTCACTTCTCCTGAAGCAGAATTCAACCCTTTAATTTCAATACCTGGAATGTTGTTTAGCAATTCTAATACTGTTTTACCTGCATTATTCTTAATTTCTTCCTGAGTGATCTTGGCAATTACCTTACCAACCTTCTCTTTTGCCAATTTAAACTTAGTCGCAGAAATCACAACTTCCTCTAAATTAATTTGTTTCTCTTGGGTATCTTGCGCAAATACACCTGTGCTGGCTAATGAAATTGCCAATGCACCTAGCACTGTTACATGTTTCTTCATTGTAAATGAATGATTTAGTTAAAATAAATAAATCAGGAAAATTCTGTACGAAATGATAGTACATAAACTTTTATCCCGAAAGTTTTTAGTCTTGAGTCTTGGCAGGTCTCCTGGCTCACGTCTTGCAATTGACCTTCCCATTTATGCTGATATTTCACAAGCGCCAACAGTGGTCTAAGAATTATTACAAGCATCCTTTCTAAAAGGACAAAGCTTACAGTTGCGGGAACAGCTTTGGAATGACAGCGTATTAGCCATGTCACCAAATTCCCTTTTAATTTACCGACTATCAATTAGGCGGTAAAACCAAAATTCGGCGCAAAGATACTCGATTTTCGATAGGTATTAAAACATTATTCAGAACATTTTTGTAATCTTGCATTTCAATTTATGCGTTATGAAGCACCTAATAATCTTATGTCTAACACTCTTGACCTGCAGTGGATGTAAATGGAAAAATATTCAAAAGAACGAAAAAAATAAAGTTACATCATCGACGTATATAAAATACGCTAAAGGCTTTGAAATAAATACAATAGGAAACACAAGAGAATTACTAATAAAGGCACCTTATTTAAATGCTAAAGAGCAGTTTAAATACACTATTATCTCTCATAAAAAGAAGGCTTCAAACCCTTCAAAAGAAGGTGTTATTCATGTCCCAGTTGAAAAAATTGTTGTTACCTCAACAACACATATTCCTATGATAGAATTACTAGGTGAAGAGCATAGCATAGTTGGATTCCCTCATACAAAGTATATATCATCCCCTAAAACAAGAAAATTAATTGCCACTAAATCAATACAAGAAATTGGCTTAAAAGCTTCATTGAATACTGAGATATTATTGGATCTTAAGCCAGATGTAGTTGTTGGATTTAGTATGGGTAAAACAAATAAATCTCTGAATCTTATAGAAAAATCGGGAATACCAGTAGTTCTAAATGGCGATTGGCTTGAAGAAACCCCATTAGGAAGAGCAGAATGGATTAAAGTTTTTGGTGTCTTATACAACAAAGAAAAGTTAGCAGATAGTATATTTAATGTCATTGAAAAAAACTATATCCAAGCTAAATTAATTGCCAGTAAAGCTAGGTATCGCCCCAGAATACTTTCTGGAGCTATCATGGGCAAAGACATATGGAATTTACCCGCTGGTGAGAGCTTTGTGGCGCAGTTTCTAACAGATGCAAATACAGAGTACATTTGGAAAGATTCTAAAGGAAAAGGCAGCCTTTCAATAAGTTTTGAAAGCGCACTTGATAAGGGAAAAAGTGCAGATTTATGGATTGCACCAGGCTTCTTTAAAACTAAAGAGCAAATGCTTAACAGTAACAGGCACTACAAGAGCTTTACTGCTTTTCAACAAAATCAGATATACACATTTACCAACACTATAGGAGCAACTGGTGGAGCAATATATTTTGAACTAGGCCCAACCCGACCCGACTTGGTTTTAAAAGATATAATTAAGATAACACACCCTGAATTATTAGGTGATTATACCAACACTTTCTTCGATAAAATGAATTAAGCTTTGTGAATTTTTCGCAAAGGAATTGGCATTTCAACACCTTCTTTTATGAAACGTTTATGAACGGCTTCGTTGAGTGCACATTTAATTTTAAACTCTTGTAAAGGATTATGAACCCAAACATAAGCCCTTAGCAATAGATAACTCTCAAAAACAGCAACTAGTCGAATTTCAAGCTGATTTGCAGTTGTTAAGACTTCAGTTGGTGTTCTATAATCTATGACACCATTTAATTTTAAAGCCTCTTCTTCAATAATTTTCTTGGCTAAGTCTATGTCTGCAAACAGCCCTAATTTAAAATTATTAAAACTTAGAATATGTGAATCTTCAATGGTATGATTCAAAACAGACTCTGTACTAATAATAGAATTAGGTATGATCAAGCGCTTGTTTTCAAAATTATTGATTACCGTATGACGCAACGTGATGTCCTCTACGATTCCTATTCTATTTTCGTCTAGTTTTATATAATCACCAACACGGAATGGCTTAAAAATTACAATAAAGAGTCCCGCAATCAAATTAGATATTGCTGCCTGTGCAGCAAAACCAATAATAGCAGCTAGTATACCAGCTCCTGAAAAGAAAAATGCCGCCTTGCTCTTAAGGGCAGGAACTGTAGTTATAATGAATACAAAGGCAACCATCACTATAAAGAACTTAATTGAATTCTTTAAAAACTGCAAACTTGTATTTTTATATTTACCTGATTTAGATCGCTTTAAATAACTCACAATCAACAACCTAAAAAGAATAGAAAATAGCCAAGAAATAAATAAAACACCTACAATATAGACTGCTATATGCAAGCCAGTATCTAATTCTAATATTTGATCAACTACTTTCATTGCTATGATGTGTGTATACTAAAACAATTTTGTTTGATTTTCTTCGTCCTTTGCTTTTTGTTCTGCCTTTTTCCTTTCAATTGTTTTTTGCAACGCTTTTTTAGCTTTGTCTTCACTATTCAACAATGTCGATTTTTTAGGATTCTGAGACTGGTCTTCTGAGCTCTCTATTTCTAAAGGCAATGCTTCACTAGTCACGATTTCTTCTTCTACAACATCAATTTCATCCGATGTAATTTCTTGTGGTTCTTCATACGGCAAAGACTCTAATAAATTCACCTGCCTTATCTTATCTGACGTGAGTTGATTTCCTTGTGCTCTGATTCCTTTAATCGCGATAAAGTCCTCAAAATTAAGTGATATACTCTCTAAACTTCGCTTTGAAAATAAGACCTCTGCAACCGGTCTAAAATCGGTAGCTACAATCATTAACTTTGATTTTGGATGCTCAGAAATAAATACCTCTTCCTTATCTATCTGATCTATCAAAAATCGCTTCACATAGTATCGTTCTTTTTCACCATCAAAATAAATTACTGATAATGGTTTGTTGGGCTTCCACTTCTCCAGCACAATCATATCATCTTCAAAATGACTTGCTAAGTTGGGGGTTACTGCTTTTACTTTTCCTGACTGCTGGACAATCAATAATTTATCTTCAGCTCTAAACTCTCCCAATAACGAACCTCTGTCATCTACATTTAATCGTTGAACTGTTTCGTCAAACCATATTTTCCGGGGCTTTAATGTCGAAACACCAGCTGCTTTAAATTCTATTTTTTTTATTGAAAACTTGGTAATTGTATTTCCTCGAACACCTCTCCCTTTTACAGCTAAATCTGCAAAATCAATGTCCCATTTTAGTTTTTTAACACTGCCAACGGCTCGCAAGTTTACAGTCACAACTTCGGCTTCTCCATTTGGATTTGCAGTAAAATACAAGACTTTAGAACCTTTTTCACCGTTTGCTAAATCATATGCTTTATCTCTAGTAACACCTGTAACTGTAAAACGCTTCATATAGCTAGGTCCCTTTAAACCATCTTTATACATCATATTATACACCGTTCGCTTGTCGTTCTTTTTAAAGATGGCTAAATGAATAATATCTTTCCCTACAAATGTTTTAGACGCAACTTTTGTAATCATCATACTTCCATCTCGCTTAAAGACAATAATATCATCAATATCTGCACAATCGGTGACATATTCATCTTTACGCAAAGAGGTACCAACGAAGCCCTCTTCTCGGTTAACAAATAACTTTGTATTTCGCATCACCACTTTCGTAGCCACGATATCATCAAATATTCTAATTTCTGTTTTACGTTCTTTTCCTTTGCCGTAGGTTGTCTTTAATCGCTTAAAAAAATTGATTGCAAATTCAATTAAATTGGCCAGATAGTTTTTTACTTCAGCAATACTATCTTCAAGACTTTCAATGTGCTGTTTCGCTTTTTCAATATCAAATTTCGAAATCTTTTTTATTCGAATTTCTGTCAATCGAACAATATCTTCTTCTGTAATTGCTCTTTTTAAATGGTTGATATGTGGCTGAAGTCCTTCACGAATTGCAGCAATTACACCTTCCCAGGTTTCTTGTTCTTCAATATCTCGATAGATTCTGTTTTCAATAAAAATCCGTTCTAACGAGGCGAAATGCCATTGCTCTTCGAGCTCATTCAATTGAATCTCTAATTCGAGTTTTAACAAATCTACAGTACTATCTGTAGATTTTTTAAGCACTTCATGAACTCCTACAAAAACAGGCTTATGATCTTCAATGACACAACACAAAGGTGAAATTGAGTTTTCACAATTGGTAAAAGCAAACAATGCATCAATGGTTTTATCAGGTGAAATACCGGTAGGTAGATGCACTAAAATTTCTACAGTTGCAGCGGTATTATCTTCAATTTTTTTAATCTTAATCTTACCTTTATCATTGGCTTTTAAAATACTATCAATCAAAGAAGTTGTTGTTGTTCCAAAAGGAATTTCTGAAATCACTAATGTCTTCTTGTCTAACTGTGATATTTTCGCACGAACCCTAACTTTCCCGCCTCTTTTACCTTCGTTATAATTTGTAAAATCGGCAACACCTCCAGTTAAAAAATCAGGAACAATTTTAAAACTACGACCTTTTAAATGCTTAATCGATGCATCTATTAATTCATTGAAATTATGTGGTAATATTTTGGTTGAAAGCCCTACTGCAATTCCCTCTCCTCCTTGTGCTAGTAGCATAGGGAATTTAACAGGAAGATTCACAGGTTCTTTTCTTCGTCCATCATAAGAAGACTGCCATTCTGTTGTTTTGGGGTTAAACACTACATCCAAAGCAAACTTAGAAAGTCGAGCTTCAATATATCTTGATGCTGCTGCGCGATCTCCTGTTAGGGTATTCCCCCAGTTTCCTTGCATGTCAATTAGCAATTCTTTTTGACCAATCTGAACCATAGCATCGCCAATAGAGGCATCTCCATGCGGGTGGTATTGCATGGTGTGTCCAACAATATTTGCTACCTTATTATAACGTCCATCATCGAGGTCTTTCATTGAGTGCATAATGCGACGTTGCACAGGTTTAAAGCCGTCATCTATTGCAGGTACAGCTCTTTCTAAAATTACGTAGGAAGCATAGTCTAAGAACCATTCTTTATACATTCCTGTAACCTTAGTAATGGTTTCCTCTTGTGGTAAAGGGGTATTGTTATCTAATTCTTCTTCGTGCTCGTACTCGTTATTTTCTTCACTCATAAAGTGATTGTATTAGTTCGTTTCTTCAATTAAATCTAACTCAACTTTCAAATTTTCGATGATAAACTTTTGCCTATCGGGTGTGTTTTTACCCATATAAAAAGAGAGCATCGATTCAACAGGCATTTCTCTATCTAACATTACGGGATCCAAACGAATATCATTTCCAATAAAATGAACAAATTCATTCGGAGATATCTCTCCTAAACCTTTAAATCGGGTAATTTCTGGCTTTCCTCTCAACTTTGCAATTGCATCTTGTTTTTCTTCATCAGAATAGCAGTAGTAAGTATCTTTTTTATTTCGAACTCGAAACAATGGAGTTTCTAAAATGTACAAATGTCCTTCTTTAATTACTTCTGGAAAAAACTGCAAAAAGAAGGTAATTAACAACAAACGAATGTGCATTCCGTCTACATCTGCATCTGTTGCTATGACAATATTATTATACCGCAAGCCCTCCAAGCCATCTTCTATATTTAAGGCTGCTTGTAGTAAATTAAATTCTTCATTCTCATAGACGATCTTCTTAGACAAACCATAAGAATTTAAGGGCTTACCCTTTAAACTAAAAACGGCTTGTGTATTTACATTTCTAGACTTTGTAATAGAACCTGATGCAGAATCTCCTTCCGTGATAAACAAGGTGGTATCTAGATATCCTTCTTTTTTTACATCCGATAAATGAATTCTGCAATCGCGTAATTTTTTATTATGTAAACTTGCTTTTTTAGCCCTGTCTTTTGCCAATTTTCGAATACCTGACAATTCCTTACGCTCTCGCTCGGCCTGTAATATTTTACGCTGAATTGCTTCTGCAGTATCAGCGTTTTTATGAAGATAATTGTCTAGCTTCGTTTTTACAAAATCATTTATAAAGGTTCTCACTGTTGGCAACCCACCTCCCATCTCTGTTGAACCTAACTTTGTTTTTGTTTGACTCTCAAAAACTGGCTCCATCACCTTTATGGCAATGGCAGAAATAATAGATTTACGAATGTCTGACGCTTCATAATTCTTGCCAAAATATTCTCGAACAGTTTTCACTAACGCTTCTCTAAAGGCAGCTTGATGTGTTCCTCCTTGCGTGGTATGTTGTCCGTTTACAAAAGAATGATACTCTTCTGAATATTGTGTTTT
>JBELDQ010000113.1:0-7131 GCA_042094215.1 Polaribacter sp.
GGACAAGAAATTCCAAAAGCGGAGGTTACTTCGTTCATTACAAAACACAAAGACTTTTTAGAAACTCAACAGCTTTCTTTTTTTGAAATGACAGTGGGGTTGGCGTTCGATTATTTTGCTACGCAAAAGGTAGACATTGCCATTATTGAAGTAGGGTTAGGAGGCAGGTTAGATTCAACCAATATCATTACGCCAGAAGTGTCTGTGATTACTAATATAGGTTTGGATCATGTGCAGATTTTAGGCGATACCTTACCAAAAATAGCACAAGAAAAAGCAGGAATCATAAAGCCGAATGTTCCTGTAGTTATTGGCGAAAAGCAAGAAGAGGTCGTTCCGGTTTTTGTAGAAAAAGCCCATGCACAGCAATCTCCAATTGTATTTGCATCCGATCAAGAATATGAGTTTACCACTGATCTGATGGGCAATTATCAAAAATCGAATGTACAAACGGCAGTTACGGCTATCAAACAATTAAAAGGATTTGATGTTAGTGAAGCAGCTATTGCCAATGGATTGCGACATGTAGTGCGCAATACCAACTTAGTAGGGCGATGGCAAATTTTACAAGAACAGCCAAAAGTAATTTGTGATACTGCGCACAATACAGAAGGATTAACCCTAGTGTTACAACAATTACAGAAAGAAACCTATCAACAATTACATGTTGTTTTAGGGGTGGTTTCCGATAAAGATTTAGACCCTGTTTTACCGCTGTTTCCTAACAAGGCTACCTATTATTTTTGCAAACCCGATATTCCAAGAGGTTTGCCTGCAGCTCAGTTGCAAAAAACAGCCAAAACGGTTGGACTCCAAGGTCAGGTTTACGATAGTGTATCTTTAGCGTATCAAGAGGCCTTGTCTAAAGCAGCCTCAGAAGATACAATTTATGTTGGGGGAAGTACGTTTGTAGTCGCAGAGGTGCTGTAGTAAAGATCTTCTCATTTGGTTATATTTGTAACACTTTAAGCAAAAGAAACATAAAAATCGACAGAAAAACGCGCATGGTATCAAATTTTACAGCAATTACACAAACTACAAAAATATACATAGCTGGCCATAGAGGCATGGTGGGTGCTGCAGTTTGGAGGGCTTTAGAGGCGAAAGGATATACCAATTTATTAGGAAAAACGAGGGCTGAGCTTGACCTTACCGATCAACAAGCGGTTTTAGGTTTTTACAAAAAGGAGCAACCAGAAGTTGTGATTGATGCTGCTGCAAAAGTGGGTGGAATTTTAGCAAATTCCAATCATCCTTATGCATTTTTAATGGAAAATTTACAAATTCAGAATAATTTAATAGATGGGGCGCACAAAGCCGGAATTCATAAATTTATTTTTTTAGGAAGTTCTTGTATTTATCCAAAATTAGCGCCACAACCTTTAAAAGAAGACTATTTATTGACTGCTGCATTAGAGCCTACCAATCAATGGTATGCTATTGCAAAAATAGCAGGTGTAAAAGCTTGCGAAGCAATACGAAATCAATACCAAAGGGATTATGTTAGCTTAATGCCAACCAATTTGTATGGGTATGATGATAATTTTGATTTACAAACCTCACATGTGCTACCCGCTATGATTCGTAAATTTCACGAAGCTAAACTCAATAACAATGCTCCAGTAACTTTATGGGGGAGTGGCAGTCCAATGAGAGAGTTTTTATTTATAGAAGATATGGCGCAAGCGGTGGTTTTTGCATTAGAAAACAAGCTTACTGATCATTTATACAATATTGGAACAGGTAAAGATGTTACTATACAGGAGTTGGCAACACTCATTCAAACTATTGTAGGCCATCAAGGAACAATAGTATGGGATACCAGTAAACCAGATGGAACACCAAGAAAATTAATGGATGTTTCTAAGTTAGCAGCAGAAGGTTGGACGTACAGTACTGAATTATCCGAAGGAATACAGAAAACCTATGCGTGGTTTTTAGAGCATATATCAGCTATTAGAGAGGTAAAGATTGACTAAGAATAATAATATGGGAAAAAATCCAAAAGTAGCATTAATAACAGGAGTAACAGGGCAAGATGGTGCTTATTTAAGTGAGTTTTTATTAAAAAAAGGCTACATCGTTCATGGTTTAAAAAGAAGGTCTTCGATGTTTAATACGGATCGAATAGATCATTTGTATCAAGATCCGCATGTAGATCATAAAAAGTTTATACTGCATTATGGAGACATGACAGATAGTACTAATTTAATCCGAATCATTAAAGAGGTGCAGCCAGACGAAATCTATAATTTAGCGGCCATGAGTCATGTTCGGGTGTCTTTTGAAATGCCAGAATATGTAGCCGACACAGATGGTGTTGGGACATTACGTATTTTAGAAGCAGTCCGTTTGTTGGGCTTGGAACAAAAAACACGAATTTATCAAGCCTCCACCTCAGAGCTTTATGGTAAAGTACAAGAAGTACCGCAAACTGAGACTACCCCTTTTTATCCGAGATCGCCTTATGGAGTGGCAAAAATGTATGCGTATTGGATTACAGTAAATTACAGAGAAGCCTATAATATGTTTGCCTGTAACGGAATATTGTTCAACCATGAGTCTCCTTTACGAGGAGAAACCTTTGTGACTAGAAAAATTACGAGAGCTACATCAAAAATTGCGTTAGGCTTACAGCAGAAAATGTATTTAGGAAATTTAGATGCGAAAAGAGATTGGGGTCATGCAAAAGACTATGTGCGTATGATGTGGATGATTTTACAAGCGGAGCAACCAGAAGATTGGGTTATTGCAACAGGAAAAACAACCACTGTTCGTGATTTTGTGAAAATGGCTTTTCAAGAAATTGGGGTGACTTTGGCATTTAAAGGAACCGGTATTGCTGAAAAAGGAATTGTGAAAGCAATTGACACTGAGAAGTATGCAAAGGTTATTTCAGGTAAAGTTGATAAAAAGCTACAGGTTCAAGTAGGTCAAGAAGTGGTAGCTATAGATGCAACCTATTTTAGGCCTACAGAAGTAGATCTGTTAATTGGTGATGCAACAAAAGCAAAAAGTAAATTAGGATGGACCTGTCAATACGATTTACAAGACCTTGTAAAAGACATGATGCAGTCGGATATTAAACTCATGCAAAAAACGCAATTGTTAAAAGATGCTGGTTATGAGACCTTAAACTATTTTGAATAGGGAGGGGGTTAAAAAAAACGAAATAAATCACATTTTATGTTTGGTAGATTTAAAATCTATACTATATTTGCATCCGCTTAGGGCAATTAGCTCAGTTGGTTCAGAGCACCTCGTTTACACCGAGGGGGTCGGGGGTTCGAATCCCTCATTGCCCACACCAAATACAATCCTGTCGATTTCGACGGGATTTTTTGTTTCTTCAAAAAATTCACAACCACTAATCCACACATTAGTTCAAAACTTTATTTCTAGTATAAGTTTAAAAACTTAACTTTGTAAAAGAACAATTTTCTATTTAAACAACACATGAAAATAGCTATTATCGGTTTAGGGTATGTCGGATTGCCATTAGCGCGACTTTTTTCCGAAAAATACTCAGTAGTAGGTTTTGACATCAATGCAGATCGGATTGCTTCCTTAAAAGAAGGCGTAGACACTACCTTAGAAGTAGAAAATTCGGACTTACAACGTGTGATAAAAGTTGCCAACACCCCTGAAAACGGACTCTTTTTTACCAAAGACGCGAACAATCTAACTGGGTGCGATTACTATATCATCACCGTACCTACTCCTGTAAATGTAAACAATCAAGCAGATTTAACACCGCTGTTAAAAGCGAGTGAAACCGTAGGGAAAGTTCTGCAAAAAGACGCGGTTGTCATTTATGAATCGACTGTTTATCCTGGAGTGACCGAAGACAGCTGTGTGCCTGTTTTAGAAAAACATTCCGGACTTTCTTTGAACGCTGATTTTTACGTTGGGTATTCTCCAGAGCGTATCAACCCAGGAGATAAAGAAAGAACCATAGAAAGTATTTTAAAAATCACCTCTGGCTCTACACCAGAAACCGCAAAAAAAGTAGATGACCTTTATCGTTCTGTAATCACTGCAGGGACACATTTGGCGTCTAGCATAAAGGTAGCAGAGGCGGCTAAGGTTATTGAAAACTCACAACGCGATATCAATATTGCATTTGTAAATGAGCTGGCAAAAATATTCGGGCTCATGAATATCAGTACTCAAGAAGTGTTGGAAGCAGCAGGAACCAAATGGAATTTCTTGCCCTTTACACCCGGTTTGGTTGGGGGGCACTGTATAGGGGTAGATCCGTATTATTTGGCGCAAAAAGCGCAAGAAATTGGCTATTACCCAGGTATTATTTTGGCGGGAAGAAGAATCAATGACAGTATGGGTAGTTATGTAGCCTCGCAAGTCATAAAGTTAATGGTGGCCCATAAAGTTGCGATAGAAAATGCTTCTATTTTAGTGTTGGGGGTTACTTTTAAAGAAAATTGTCCAGACATTCGCAACTCGAAAGTAATTGATGTAATTCGTGGTTTACAAGAATACGGCACCTCAGTAACTGTGTATGATCCTTGGGCCAATGCCGATGAAGTTACCAGGGAATATGGCGTTCAGGCCACAGCAACGCCACCAACAAACCAGTACGATGCCATTGTGTTGGCAGTAGCACATCAGGCGTTTTTAAGTCTTGATTTGCAGCAATTAAAAAAAGAAAAGGCAGTAGTATACGATGTTAAAAGTATGCTACCGAAAGAACAGGTAGATAAAAGTTTGTAATGAAAAACTTCGGATTAATCGGTGCTGCAGGATACATTGCACCAAGACATTTAAAAGCCATTAAAGAAACCAACAATCAGTTGTTGTGTGCGTTGGATAATTTTGATAGTGTAGGTATTATGGACTCGTATTTTCCGGAGGCACATTTCTTTGTGGAGTTTGAACGGTTTGATCGACATATCGAAAAGCTAAAACGCAATGGGCAGTATCTGGATTACATTAGTATTTGTACCCCCAATTATTTGCACGATGCACACATTCGCATGGCATTGCGTGCAGGGGCAGATGCCATTTGCGAAAAACCATTGGTTTTAAATCCATGGAACATAGACGCGTTGCAAGAAATAGAAGCACAGTATAATAAACGCATCCACACCATTTTACAATTGCGTTTGCATCCGAGCATCATACAATTAAAACAACAGATAAACGCCCAGCAATCAAAGACAAAACATGAGGTAGATTTAACCTACATTACTTCACGAGGAAAATGGTATGACATTTCATGGAAAGGTGATGCCGAAAAATCAGGAGGAGTAGCAACCAATATTGGCGTTCATTTTTTTGACATGCTTTCATGGATTTTTGGTGCTGTACAAGACATTGAAACCCATGTGCATGAAAAACACAAGGCAGCCGGCTATTTGGAGTTCGAAAATGCTCGAGTACGTTGGTTTTTATCCATTGATGCGCAAGATTTACCTGAGGACATCAAGCAAAAGCAGCAGCGAACCTACCGTTCAATTACCGTAGATGGGCAGGAATTGGAGTTTAGCAATGGATTCACCGATTTGCATACGGTTTCCTATCAAGAAATACTAAAAGGCAATGGTTTTCCGATTGCAGAAGCCAAAAACTCGATAGACATTATTCATACCATTCGCAACCAAAAAGCAACCACACATTTCGAAAAGCATCCTTTTGTGCAATAGCGATAAAAAATCAGCTTTTTTTTTATGGTTTTTGTCGTGTAACGTAGCCTAAAAAAGGATCTTGCATTTCTGTAGGTTTCGTTTTGCAGAATTCAAAATTATAGTATATTTGTTCTGGAAAAGAAAAAGTAAAAATTAGTTAAAAAATTGCGCATAATCATCAGTTATGTTTTCTGTTATTTTCTAATTTTTCTTAAAAATAAATCTATGAAAATTGCAGTAATTGGTTCGGGTTACGTCGGTTTAGTTTCAGGAGCGTGTTTTGCAGAAATGGGCAATACTGTTACGTGTATCGATACCAATGTTGCTAAAATAGATCAATTAAACCAAGGCATTCTTCCTATTTTTGAACCCGGTTTAGCGCCAATGGTGTTAAAAAACAAGGAACAAAAAACCCTTTATTTTTCGCATGACCTTGCTTCAGCCATTGCAGATGCAGCCATACTATTTATTGCTGTGGGTACCCCTATGGGTGCAGATGGTGGGGCAGATTTACAGCAGGTTTTGGCTGTTGCCAAAGCCATAGGGCAATCGTTACAGCACAATGCAGTGGTGGTTAATAAATCTACAGTACCTGTGGGCACTGCAGATCGTGTACAAGGAATCATTCAACAAGAATTAGATGCTCGAAATTCCGAAGTAACCTTTGAAATGGTGTCCAACCCAGAGTTTTTAAAAGAGGGAGCTGCAATTGCGGACTTTATGAAGCCCGATCGAATTGTGATTGGTGCAGCAACACCGAACGCATTGGCAGTAATGAAACAATTATACGCGCCTTTTTTTAGAACACACGAGCGATTTATCACCATGGATATCCGTTCTGCGGAAATGACCAAATATGCAGCTAATGCCATGTTGGCGACTAAAATATCGTTTATGAACGAAATTGCCAATATCTGCGAAAAGGTAGGGGCAGATGCCAACCAGGTACGTGTGGGGATTGGTTCCGACCAACGCATAGGCTATAGTTTTATATACCCTGGCGCAGGGTATGGGGGTTCTTGTTTTCCAAAAGATGTAAAAGCGTTGCAGAAAATAGCTCAAGAGCATGGATATGAGGCCAATTTAATTGCTGCAGTTGAAAAGGTAAATGAGACCCAAAAAACGGTCATTGCTCAGAAAATCATAGAGCGTTTTGGAAAAGATTTAACCGGATTTACTTTTGGAGTCTGGGGCTTGGCGTTTAAACCAGGAACCGATGACATGCGAGAGGCACCAGCCATTGGGATTATTAAAGCATTGGTGGAAAGAGGAGCTAGGGTTAATGCTTATGATCCAAAAGCAATGGAAGAGGCAAAGGCCTATTATTTAAAAGATTTACAGCAGGTAAGCTATGCTGATTCCAAGTATGCTGTTTTACAAAATGCAGACGCATTGGTCTTGTTAACGGAATGGAAAACATTTCGTTCGCCCGATTTTCAAGAAATAAAAGCACAATTAAAAACCCCGATTATTTTTGATGGTCGTA
>JBELDQ010000114.1:0-7059 GCA_042094215.1 Polaribacter sp.
TACTGTTTTTTACTGGTGAATGGTGCTCTCCTTGCCGAATTATGAAGCGTGAAGTTTTTGCTGATAAGGAAGTAGCAAAAGTGATCAACTCGCAATTCACACCTGTGAGCATTGATATTGACGACCCAAATACCAAAGAACTAGTTCAGTATTACAACGTCAATTCAACACCAACGACACTTATTCTTGATTCAGAAGGAAAAATACTGGATAAAGCTATAGGTAAAATTGATAAGAAGGAATTTCTTGAGATTCTCAGTAAATTTGAGAATCATAAATAATCAGCAATATCGCGATGAACAAACAGAAAACCAAAATAGCTAGAATTACACTATTAGTAGGTACCTTAACTTCGTTATATTTTGTCCCTTGGCTATTGGTAAAAGCCTGGATTTTACCATTACCCAATACGGTTGAAGAACAATTAGATGAAGCGATTGGTCATGGGTTCGAAGGCATGATTGTTTATATCGATCAAGCCAATAAAGACCCTCAATTTTTAGCAGCTGGCTGGCACAATAGAGAAAATAAGATTCCCGCTAAACCGAAAGCGCTATTTAAATTAGCGAGTATTAGCAAGCTATACGATGCTGTTGCTGTTACCAAATTGGTGCGTAACGGGAAACTTTCTTTAGATAAAACAGTTGCAGATTACTTTCCAAAACTCGTAGGTGTTATTGATAATGCAGAGAAAATTACGTTACGGTTGATGATTCAGCATAGAAGCGGAATGCCAAACTTTACAGATACGCCTAATTTTTGGGCAAACCCAACAGAAACTTTTGATGAAAGTATTGCCTTAATTAAAGGCAAATCTGCGAATTTTGAACCTGGTGAAGGCTACGAATACTGCAACACCAACTACTTGTTAATCAATAAAATAATGGACAATGTACTAGGCTATAAAAATTTTCAATACATTCAAGAAGAAGTACTTACCCCTTTGAATCTGACAAACACTTTTGGTTCGTTAGAGGAAGTAAATGTTGACCATGTAATGAGTGGTTATCATATAGGGCATCCCGATGATTTAAAAACAGATGATCATGGAATGCATGCAACTGCAGAAGACGTAGGTATTTTCTTAAGAGCACTAAATGATGGTTCGGTATTTGAAAAAGGAGAACAAGAAATATATGATTCAATATATGAATACGAACATGCTGGATGGGTCCCTGGATACCAGAGTTTTGCCAAATATCACAAAGACCTTGATGCTATAATTGTTGCATTCTATAGCACAACAGATCCTAAACTTTATTATTGGAACTTGTCAGAAATCATAAATAATAGAATTGAAAAAATTATTAGAAACAAAAACTAACTCAAACAAATATGAAATTACAAAAATTCATTTTAACAATTCTAGGACTTATTTTATTATTTCCCGCAATCACCTTTAGTCAAAGTAAAAAAATAAAATATGAGCACACCCAATTAAGTGACCACGCTTATATCATCACTCGAACAGGGAGTTCAGCCGCCCGCAGGTCTAATATGGGAGTGATTATTGGTGAGAAAGGTTTATTGCTTATCAACCCATTATTCAGGGGAGATGAAGCGCCTCAGTTTATGAAAGCACTACATAAGATTTCTGATATGCCTGTAAAATATGTCATTAACAGTAATTGGGATAATTATAACACAGCCGCCAATTGGTACTTCAAGGACAAGGATGTACTAATTATTTCTCATGAAAATGTAGTGTACCATAGAAACAAACATACCCAATTGTTATTTAAGGATACATTCTCTTTGGATATTGGAACGGAATCAATCATTGCTTACAGGAGTATGGGGCACTCTTTTGGCCACATCAATATTCATCTTAAAAATGCCAATACAACTTTTATGGCTGACAGTTTTAGAAGTCAATGGATGACAATAGAAGGTCCTTTTGGCCTAGAAGGTCATTTTAATGGCATTAATATGGCTTTAGGGATGGGTAACGAGAACACCAAATACATTCCTGGAGGTACTACAGGTAAAATTATCAGCGACAGAGAAGATCTAATCAAAGAAAAGTCATTGCGTTCAAATTTTTCCAATCGCGTATTTGAACTAAGGAAGCAAGGCAAATCAAATGCCGAAATATTAATGGATGATACAATTGTAGGCATCTTCAAACAATATGATCTATATCAACACATCACAGATGAAATTGGAGATTGGGTACTTAATCCTCTTTTCTACGATGAAAAAGCCCAGGAAAAAATACTTTCTTCTAGTCAACTAAAAAAATATGTGGGAACTTATAGTTTAAAAGACAAAAGTGATGTAGAAATTTTTATAGAAAATGGACAGCTTTTTTCTAAAAGTGTTGGTCAATTTTATTTGAAATTGGTACCTACCTCAGATACCCATTTTTGGCCTTATATGCAAAGTCTGAATGTTTATCAAATTTTTGAAATGGATGATAAAAACAATGTCCTTGGATTTACTTTAGAACATGGTGGAGCAACCTTAAAATACACAAAAAATAAATAGTGCTCTTTTCAATGAGAATCTTGTCTTTTTTTAGGTAAGTATTCTGAATAAAGGGTTTTTAACAAGAACTGAGCTAAAAAACAACATTTTTATTTGTTAATTTTAGTCATTGGTCTTCTACCCTTGAATTACTGTTGAAGCTATTTTCACTGATTTATTTTACAGTTCTTTTACTATTTAACAGTACTACTGAAACAACCGTTTCATCGCATGGATGTACTAATTTTACAATAGGAAATATTGTTTTAATAGCTTTCTAGAAACGGCAATTAAAGCCAATTCCTTGCTCTTTACTTTGTTTACCAGTCATTCATAAACCGCTCTGCACCCTTTGTTGTGTTTACAAGCCGTAAATGAACATAAGAAAAGTACGATACGTAGCTCTCTACTTTTGAATGTATTTGCACGTTTAACTTTTAAATCCCAAATAGGATCACATCATCATTTTAACTTCTGGGCAAATTTGAGAACGAGACATTAAGAGGAAAACTTCGCGCTTAATTCGTTAACAACATGCTCTATCTGTTTATTTTTAACCCTCTTATCTAAAACAATTGATGGGGCTTGTCTTTCCTTACAGTCTCTAATTGCACAGCGTTCACAAGTAACACCAACTTCTTTAGTTTCTATGTTGATGTCTTTTAGAAAAGAGAGTTTGCGTTGCAACTGTTTGTTGATGAGCAGACCCACACTAATACTCCTGTAATGATTCTCTTTAAAAGGGTCTTTGGTAGCAGAAGAAAGCACCAAATAATTCATATCCCCATCAGGGTAATGAGATATTTGCATATCGAATACATGGTTTTTCTTTGTTTTTCTAATGGCTTTTAAAACCTGTAATGAAACCCAACGTCTGCAATAATGCTCATTCGTCTCATTGGCATGTGGAGCATGCTGATGAGATAAATGCAATTCCTTTTTCAAATGAAATTTTTCAGTCCCATCTTTGTGTGTAAAACGCAAAAAGAACAGGTTCTTAATATGAAATTCTTTTGGCAATATATTGGTTAACCTTTGGTAAAAAGATTCTGGAGAAGCATTAAAACTTTGCATTGTTTCTAAAAAGAGAGAAGCATCAAAAGTTTCCTTATCAAAAGTTTCTTTGATTTTTTGTGTTACCAAGGCTCTGGGCAATATCAAAGCACCAGCAAAATAAGAAGCATAAAAATTATTAAGTACTTGATCAAAGTTTTCAAATTTAATCCAAGAAAAGGTATACAATCTATTTTCTAATGCTAAATAATTGTACGCTAATTCTTTCGCATAAATAAAAGTCCGTTGTGCATCATCAATATCACTAGCTAGTATTAGCGCATTGCTTTTAGGCACAAAAATAGAACGCAAGCTATCCAAACTTTTGTGCTTATCTAATTCGTTATTGTGAATGGTATACTTAAATTCTTCCACTAAAATCTCTTCTAAATCCTGAGAAGTAATAGGCTTGGTTAAATCTATTTGATAGGCTTTGGCAAAGGCGATTGCACTCTTTTCTAAATCGTCAAAATAATTGTTGTTGGCTTCTTGAAAAGAGCGAAGAGATGCTAAGTAAAAACTTTCTTTACTAAAATTATAATGCTGCGAAATTTCAATAATAGTACTTATAAAAGCATTTACTTTAGCAGGTGCATTTGCAACGATTTCAATGAGCGTTCTTTCTTCAATTCCAAAAACCTCAAGCGGTATTTCTTTTAAAATTTTTGATTGTAAAATATCCCCAATGGGTGCTAGGTTCTTGTCTAATTTCAGAGAAACCATTTGGTCATAAGGCACGTCTAACTTTTCAGAAAGCGTAACAATTTTATCTGGTTTTGGATATTTTTTACCTTTTTCAATTTCGTTTAAATAGGATTTTGACAACCCCGAAAGCTTCGATAATCCGAAAAGAGACAAATTCTTGTCTGTGCGTATTTGCTTGAGTTTTAAGCCAAATATTAATTTGATGTATTCTTCTTCCATAAGTAATAAAACAAAGATACAAAATTATGCGAAAATCAAGATAAAAACGAAAACAAACAAATTAGCGAACGTTCGCTTGCGTATTTAAAATCTTTGTTTTAGTATTGTAGTATAAAAATTCAACTAGATGGAAAATACACTTTTAAAATTGCCAAAAATTCAATTTTCGAATAAGGTAGACAACTACTATCCCGAAATACTAACAGACGATGCATTCATGTTTCTAACTGCGTTGCACGAAAAATTTAATGCAAAACGACATGCATTAGTCAGCAGAAGAATCTCAGAACAAAAAGTTTTTGACACTGGAAAATTCCCTGAGTTCCCAAGAGAAACAAAACATATTAGAGAGGGAAATTGGAGGGCAAGTGACATTCCTCTAGACATGCAAGATAGACGTGTAGAGATCACTGGTCCTGTAAACAGGAAAATGATTATCAATGCCTTAAACTCAGGAGCAAAAACCTTTATGGCTGATTTAGAAGACAGCAATGCTCCTACCTGGAAAAACACCATTGAAGGTCAACAAGACCTTTTAGATGCTAATAACAAAACCATTTCTGTATACGATTCTAGAAAAGACAAATTGTATCAATTACATGATAAAACCGCAATTTTATTAGTGCGCCCAAGAGGTTTGCATTTAAACGAAAGACATATTCTTATTAATAACGAAGAAGCCTCTGGTAGTTTGGTGGACTTTGGTTTGTATGTATTTCACAACACTAAAATCATGTTAGAAAATGGAACTGCTCCCTATTTTTATCTTCCCAAATTAGAACATTATTTAGAAGCACGTTGGTGGAACGAAGTTTTTGCTTTTGCACAAGAGTATTTACAAGTGCCTCAAGGAACTTTTAAAGCAACCGTTTTAGTAGAAACAATTACGGCTAGTTTTCAATTAGACGAAATCATTTATGAGCTTAAGGAGCACATTGTAGGTTTAAATTGTGGTCGTTGGGATTATATTTTCTCCTACATCAAAAAATTTAGAAATCATCCGAACTTTGTCGTTCCTAACCGCGATCAAGTAACCATGACAACTCCCTTTATGGATGCCTATGCTAAGTTGGTCGTGCAACGTTGCCATAAAAGAGGAATCCTTGCCATAGGTGGGATGGCCGCTCAAATTCCTATTAAAAATGATGAACAAGCCAACGCTGTTGCTTTAGAAAAAGTGAGAAAAGACAAAGAACGCGAAGTAAAAAATGGTCATGATGGTACTTGGGTTGCACATCCAGATTTGGTGGAAGTTGCAATGAATGAATTTAACAAGCACATGCCAACACCAAATCAATTACATGTATTGCGCGAAGATGTGCATATTACAGAGCAGGATTTAGTTGAAATTCCTAAGGGGACTGTTACAGAAGCAGGCATTAGAAAAAACATCAATGTTGGTATTTTGTATACAGAGGCTTGGCTTAGAGGTCATGGCGCTGTTGCTTTATATAATTTGATGGAAGATGCTGCCACTGCAGAAATATCACGAACACAAGTTTGGCAATGGTTAAAAAACGAAGTCTCCTTAGACGATAATAGAAAATTCAACCTTGAATTATATGTGCAATTCTTTGATGATGAAGTACAAAAAATCAAGAACCAAATTACTCAAGACAACATTGAAAACACCAAATTCAAATTAGCAATAGAACTATTTAATACGCTCGTAACACAGTCTGAATTTGAAGAATTCTTAACACTTCCAGCGTATCAATATATCTAAAAAAAATGTCTCGCAACTACTGCAATAGTTTGCGAGACTACCTCATCAAAATCTAGAAAAACCTTAATAAAGTAAAACAAAATTATGAAAAATTTAGCACAAAGCAAGTATAGTTCTGCATTAGAAACAGTAAGAAATCTCAAAAAAAAGTATGGAAATACTTGGAATTCAATAAGCCCAGAAAGCTCTGCAAGAATGATGACTCAAAACCGTTTTAAAACAGGTTTAGACATTGCTAAATATACCGCAGCAATTATGCGAGAAGACATGGCAGCTTATGATGCTGATGCTTCAAATTACACCCAGTCTTTAGGTTGTTGGCATGGATTTGTGGCCCAACAAAAAATGATTGCCGTTAAAAAACATCATAAAACGACAAGCAAAAGATACTTATATCTTTCTGGTTGGATGGTTGCTGCATTGCGCTCAGAATTTGGACCGCTACCAGATCAATCGATGCATGAAAAAACTGCAGTGCCTAGCTTAATTGCAGAAATCTATGATTTTTTACGTCAAGCAGATGCTATAGAATTGAATGATCTATTTAGACGATTAGAAAATGGCGAAGATGTACAAGATCAAATTGATAATTACGAGACACATATTGTTCCAATAATAGCAGATATTGATGCTGGTTTTGGGAATGAAGAAGCGACGTATTTATTAACTAAAAAAATGATTGAAGCTGGAGCTTGTGCAATTCAAATTGAAAACCAGGTCTCAGATGCAAAACAATGCGGGCATCAAGACGGAAAAGTGACAGTACCTCATGAAGATTTTATTGCAAAATTGAATGCTATCAGATATGCATTTTTAGAATTAGGCGTAGATGAAGGAATCATTGTAGCAAGAACAGACTCTGAAGGAGCAGGTTTAACACAAAAGCTTCC
>JBELDQ010000115.1:0-2679 GCA_042094215.1 Polaribacter sp.
TCTTTCGGGATTCTATTTCGTATTCAACCTTTAAACATCTATCAATGAACAGACTAAAAAAAATAGGAATTCTTTTCGTTTGGATGTGTACCATTAATGTTGTTGCACAAACAGCTGGGTTCAATTACCAGGCATTAATTCTCAATACAGAAGAAATTCAGATTCCAGGAACAGATGTCACAGAACAGCGCATCCCATTGCGTCTAGAAGCAGTGGTACTGCGATTTCGGATAACCAATGCATCTGGACTAGAATACTCAGAAGAACATCAAGTTACTACCGATGAAAATGGGATGATTTCACTCATTGTGGGTGAAGGAACTGCAATTGATTATACGTTTGATGATATTCAATGGGATGGAGAATTAAAACTGTTACATGTTGCATTAAATATTCTGAGCAACAACAACGGTTTCGTCTCACTAGACAAACAGAAAATACTATACATACCTTCTCCAAAAGCGTTGCATACACTGCCCGTAGTGAGTGATGATGTCCATAGAGATACGGATTTTGAAACTCCAAAAACAGGAGATCAAGTTTGGAATCAATTCTGTGATTGCTTGGAAGTGTTTAATGGTGTCACTTGGGTTTCTCAAATTACCAATGCAAGCAATGGAATTAGCAAAATAAGAGGAGATGTGACCTTGGGCGGTTCTTTAACCCGAGCCACAGCAATTACAACAAGCGCCCTAAATACGTTAGCCTTAAAAGGTTTGCAAACAAGCACAAGTAACAATGATCACATGATCGTAACAGATGCAGCTACTGGAATTTTAAAACAAAAATCGGTTTCAGATTTGACACAACAATCACAAATAGTACTTCTATCTGTAGAAGGGCAACTTGAATTCAACACACCTAGAACTATTACAAGTGTAGAGAAAATAGATGTGTATAGAAATGGGATACGCGTAGACTTTACAGTTCTGAATAACAACACAATACAGCTAGAATCAGAAGCAATATGTTATAAAAATGATAAAATACGAATCGTGCAACTGCATTGAGGCATTGCACAGCTATTAATGATATTGACACAGAAAATAGAATAAATACAAGAAAACAATTATATAAACCTTTCAATTCAAAAATTATGAAAACGCTTAAAAACAATTATTCGAAATTAGTTGCATTGCTTCTTATCATGTTATTAGGGGCGACTGCATATGGACAGACATCTGATGCTTCAACAATAACACAAGCCGATAGAGCAGGCGAAGTAATTAAGCTGATAGACAATAAAGGGACCATCAAATACCTGCAATCTAACAACGGTATCACAACAATTACTTCTACTGCGGCAAACAATAAAACGACAACCACTTGGCAACTAGGAGGCGCTTTAGTGGATGCTACAAAGATTACTACTTCAGCAACAGGGACCTTTACAATTGATGGTGAAGAATTTAATTTAGGCAGTACAGAAGTTCAATCAGGTGATGCAGCTACAGCAACTGATGACCTTGGTTCAGGATATACGCTATTGACAAGGGATGAAGGTACTGGAAGAGTGAAAAAAATGTTGGCATCCGACTTAGTTCAGGGAATTCGAATTGAACACACACAAGTAGCTGATGCTTCAAGTGATGTTGCCATTACTGTAACCGGTTTACCAGTATTAACTGTAGGAACAACCTATGCCAAATTATTTGTGTATCGAAATGGTGCAAAATTAAGAGCAGCAACAGACTTTGTAGCCACAGCAGGTACCGTAACTATTAGTTATGATGCAAGTGATTTACCAATGTACGCTGGTGATGTAATTGAAATTCAATACATCAAATAAAATTGATGTATTCACTATGAATTACTCCTTACAATATACATCCAAGAAGTTTATATTGTAACAAGTAAAGAAATGACTCGGTATGACTCGGTTATTTTGTTAAAATTATTTTAGTACTTTAGAAGTTGCCATAATTCAACTTAAAATTCAATAAAAATGCATGGGACTATTAAATTGACGCTTTGCTTTCTCTTTCTCATTACCACGCTTGCTGCGCAAGAGTTGAAAGTAACAGATCGCAAAGGAACCATCAAAACGATTCGAAATACTCGAGTGAGTGTTACTGTTAATGAACCTGTATCCCCTATAGAAGGAGACATCTGGATTGATACGAATGCTTCCACAACAAAAATACATGACGGTAGCAATTGGCAATTGATTCTTGGAACAGATACAAGCTCATCTGTATATACAGGTTCCTTTAAAATTGATGCTCCGGGAGGGACGTCAAATACAAATATTACTGAAGTAATCAATGGTCTCCCTTTTTTACCTTCGCAGGTAACCTTTGTTGCCTATACAAATATTGAAGACCTCTCAACAAACGAGGATGGTTCTGATGGAGCAAATTCAAATTCGATTAACAGCACACTAGGTACAATGAATGGATTTGCTCGAAACAATGGAGCGCTCGGTATTGTGCAACATGTAATCTACCTCGCAGGACACGCAAACTCAATCAATAATATTTCGAGATACTCCTCGGATACAAATTGTATAGGATTTAGATATACTAGCCAAAATGGGTTTAATCGAGGTGTGATTAATGGCTCACTTACATCGTTTGACACCAATTCTACAAGTGATTATGGTTTTACTCTTAATGTGAATTATTTTCTAGGAACCGAAGGCACATTTGCTGAGAATAGTCTCGTTCTATCAGAAGATGT
>JBELDQ010000115.1:2779-7003 GCA_042094215.1 Polaribacter sp.
CCAAAAATTTGCAACTTTTTTTATGGGTATAATTCAACTTAAAAAAGTAAATTTGTGCTTTACAACAACACACTAACACTTTATAAATGATTCATTTCTTTGGAAACCAAGACAGCAAAGTATTCGCTGTTCAAACAGTAAAAGAATTAACTACGGAAACGACCAACAAATTAATTTGGCTTTTTGGCAATCAACCTAAAATAAACACGGCGTCTCTTGACGCTTTTTTTATTGGCCCTCGTGCCGCAATGATTACTCCATGGAGCACAAACGCTGTTGAAATTACCCAAAACATGGGTATTGACGACATTCTAAGAATTGAAGAGTTTACTGTATGTAGCGCTACTTTTTCTGACTTTGACCCTATGATTTATGAACAATTTCAAGGATTGAATCAAGATATATTTACGATTGACATTGCACCAGAATCTATTCTAGACATTAAAGATATTGCTGCATATAATTTGCAAGAAGGACTCTCGCTAAGTGAAGAAGAGGTTCAGTATTTAGAGGCTGTATCTACAAAAATTGGAAGACCTTTAACGGACGCTGAAGTCTTTGGTTTTTCTCAGGTAAATTCTGAGCACTGTAGACATAAAATTTTCAATGGTACTTTTGTTATTGATGGCGAAGAAAAGCCTGTTTCATTATTTAAAATGATTCGAGAAACCTCAAACAAAAACCCAAATGCTATTGTTTCTGCTTATAAAGACAATGTTGCTTTTGTAAAAGGTCCAATAGTAGAGCAATTTGCGCCTGCACGAGCAGACATTCCCGATTTCTATACCACACAAGACTATGAGTCTGTCATTTCATTAAAAGCAGAAACACATAATTTCCCAACAACTGTAGAGCCCTTTAATGGTGCAGCTACGGGATCTGGAGGAGAAATAAGAGACCGTCTTGCTGGAGGAAAAGGATCTTTGCCATTAGCAGGAACCGCCGTGTATATGACCTCCTATAGTCGTCTAGAAGAAAACAGACCTTGGGAGCAAAAATTTGAAGCAAGAGATTGGCTCTACCAAACGCCTATGGATATATTAATCAAAGCATCGAACGGAGCTTCGGACTTTGGTAATAAATTTGGTCAGCCATTGATTTGTGGTTCTGTATTGACATTTGAGCATGAAGAAAATTCTTCTGCCAGTGTATCGGCTCCAAGAAAACTTGGTTTTGACAAAGTAATTATGCAAGCTGGAGGTATTGGCTATGGAAAAGCTACGCAAGCTATAAAAGAACAACCACAACAAGGCGATAAAATTGTTATTCTTGGTGGAGACAACTACAGAATTGGTATGGGAGGTGCTGCTGTTTCTTCTGCTGATACTGGGGCATTGGCCTCAGGCATTGAATTAAATGCCGTACAGCGTTCGAATCCAGAAATGCAAAAACGTGCTGCCAATGCCGTTCGAGGTATGGTAGAAAGCGATGAAAACCATATTGTATCTATTCATGATCATGGTGCTGGTGGGCACTTAAACTGCCTCTCAGAATTGGTAGAAGATACTGGAGGAAAAATTGATGTAGATGCATTACCCGTTGGAGACCCCACCTTATCTGCAAAAGAAATTATTGGGAATGAATCTCAAGAAAGAATGGGCTTGGTCATTGCAGAAAAGCACCTAGATACTTTAGGAAAAATTGCAGAACGTGAGCGTTCACCAATGTATACCGTTGGTAACGTTACCGATGATCATAGATTTACATTTGAGTCGAAAACCACAGGTGATACACCTATGGATTTGGCTTTAGAAGATATGTTTGGAAGTTCTCCAAAAACAGTGTTAACAGATACAACAATTGCAAGAAACTATAAGAACCCAAGATATAAAACCAAGAATTTTCAGATCTATTTAGAACAGGTATTGCAATTAGAAGCAGTGGCTTGTAAAGATTGGTTAACCAATAAAGTAGATCGTTGTGTTGGCGGTAAAGTAGCCAAGCAACAATGTGTAGGGGCCTTGCAAATTCCTTTAAATAACCTGGGAGTCATGGCATTAGATTACCGCGGTAAAGAAGGGGTTGCTACTTCTATTGGCCACTCCCCTATTTCTGGATTGATACATCCAGAAGCGGGTAGTAAAAATTCTATTGCAGAAGCATTGACCAATATTATTTGGGCACCTTTAAAAGATGGATTGCAATCCGTATCATTATCAGCAAACTGGATGTGGCCTTGTAAAAATGAGGGTGAAGATGCTCGTTTGTACAGAGCAGTACAAGCGATTTCTGAATTTTCTATTGATTTAGGGATCAATGTACCTACTGGAAAAGATTCACTTTCTATGAAGCAGAAATATGCAGATGGTGACGTACTATCTCCAGGAACTGTGATTATTTCAGCTGCTGCAAATTGCAATGATATCACCAAGGTTGTAGAGCCTGTTTTACAAGTAACTGAAGAAACCATTTACTACATCAACATCTCTCAAGATGCATTTAAATTAGGAGGAAGTTCTTTTTACCAATCTTTAAATGCCATTGGTAATGAGGCTCCAGACATTCAAAATACTGCTTTTGTAAAAAAGACTTTTCAGACACTGCAAGGATTGATAAAGAATGAGCACATTTCTGCCGGACATGATGTTGCTTCTGGCGGACTGATTACTACACTATTAGAAATGTGCTTTGCAGAGGTTTCTGTGGGTGCTGACATTGACCTAACTCCTCTGAATGAAGAAGATTCAACAAAGCTTCTATTTGCTGAAAATGCAGGAATTGTATTTCAGGCCGATGCCTCTGTAGCTAATACCTTAACTGAAGAAGGCATTGAATTCTTCAGCATTGGAACGGCCAATAGTACAGGGAAATTAACGCTTAAAAATCACAATGATGATTTCACTTTCGATGTTGCTCACATGCGAGATGTTTGGTACAAAACTTCCTACTTATTAGATCACAAACAAACAGCAAATGATTTAGCGAAAACCAGATTTGATCACTACAAACAACAACCGTTACAATTTACATTCCCAAAACATTTCACAGGAGAACTTCCTGAAATTGACAAGGCTAAAACAAGGCCCAAAGCAGCGATTATCCGTGAAAAAGGATCTAACTCTGAACGAGAAATGGCCAATGCAATGTATTTAGCAGGTTTTGATGTGAAAGATGTGCACATGACAGATTTAATTTCTGGCCGTGAAACTTTAGAAGACATTCAGTTTATTGGCGCTGTTGGAGGCTTTTCTAATTCAGATGTGCTAGGGTCTGCTAAAGGATGGGCTGGTGCATTTTTGTACAATGAGAAAGCGAATACAACCTTAAAAAACTTCTTTAAAAGAAAAGACACCTTATCTGTTGGTATTTGCAATGGATGCCAGTTATGGATGGAATTAGAATTGATCAATCCTGAGCATAAAATTCATGGAAAAATGCAGCATAACAACTCACAAAAACATGAAAGTGCTTTTACATCTGTAACGATTCAAGAAAATAACTCGATCATGCTTTCTAGCTTATCAGGTAGTACATTGGGTGTATGGATTTCTCATGGAGAGGGTAAATTTAACTTGCCAATGTCAGAAGAAAACTACAACATTGTTGCCAAGTATGGCTATTCTCAATATCCTTCGAACCCAAATGGCTCTGACTATAATACTGCCATGCTGTGCGATGCTACAGGTCGTCATTTAGTCATGATGCCGCATATAGAACGCTCTACTTTTCAATGGAATTGGGCCAACTATCCACAAGGACGAAAAGACAACGTTTCGCCTTGGTTGGAAGCATTTATAAATGCTAAAGAATGGATTGACAAACAATAGTAGAATATCATAAAAAAACAGCTTTAACTATTCTAAAGCTGTTTTTTTTTATGAGACACTAACAATCATCAAATCTAATTTTCAAAACATCTACTTGATTTTATGGCTCCACTGTGTCACATTTTAAACATAGGGATGTCTTTATAGAAACATTACATCACGCTTTTATGAAACACATTCAAAATTTACTCAGTTTATCCTTTATTTTATGCATTTCAATTTCTTTAAGTGCACAAACTAAAATCAACGCAACCACTATTCTTACTGATATTAAGAACAACAAAGAGATTTCCTACAAGAACGTTATCATTACTGGGGTCCTTGACTTCACTTTTATGGAAGAACAACTAAAAAACAGCCCAAGAAAGAAAAAAAGATGGTGGAATACAGACGACAACAACTATGTAGAAACACAAATTAAGAGCCGTATTTCTTTTGAAAATTGCACCTTCCAAGA
>JBELDQ010000116.1:0-1381 GCA_042094215.1 Polaribacter sp.
GTTCTTCTTGTTTCGGTAGTAATTGTTCCGTTTCCTCTCACTTTTTTTGTATTCCACCAGCTCTGAGCTTCTGCAGATACGCTTAGTGCTAATAGTAGGCATGTGATGACTAATTTTTTCATATTCTAAATGTTTTTTTATGGTTTATTATTCTTCTTCGAAGCGAACGCTTCCATATTTTGATTGAATTTTTAAAATAGCGTTACTGTTCCCTTTTCCGTAGGTTCCTTCGTAGAATTTACGTGTTGATTTTTCAATACTTTTGCGCATGTCAACCTTATTCCTGTTACATCTTAGACCAGCATATTGTAACTCTGCGCTAAAGGTAAAGTTGCTGTTTTCTTGCAGTCCAATAGTAATACCGGTATATGCCCCTATTATTTCTGCTCTTTGAAAACCTGTAGCCAATCTCTGTATTTTAATGGCTCCGTAATCTGATTTTAGGGTTAACAAGTCTCGTACAGTTCCTAATCGGATATTCACATAATCAGTATTCCCTGTGATAGTTGATACATTATCTATTTTCATGTTGCCGTAGTCTGAGTTGAATGTAGCTATCACAGCATCACCAACCTCAATTGTGGCGTAATCTGAGTTTATTTTTACAGTGCCTGTTTTCTCAATACGTAGTTCCGAATAATCTGCATTGACAGCTCCTGCTTTCATAAATTCAATTGACGAATTCTTGGTGTAGTCTATGTTGATGGTGTTTTTTGCATTGTTTAAAGCGCCAAGGGATATTTTTCCATAGTCACAATTGATGTTCGTAGTTCCATCAATTTCATTGAGTAAAATTGCTCCGTAATCATTTTGTACTCTTAGATTGTTTGAGAGAGGCATTTTTACCGTATAATTTACTGTATACCCTATCTTATTTGATGAACTCCATAAGTTCCAACTTTTTGAATAGGTTCCGAATTTTGTTTGAGCACTCACGTTGTCGGCACTATTATCAAATCCTATGGAAACACTTTTTAGTTGGTTTTCTACTGCCTTTAAGTTGTCTCCTTTGACTGTAATTTCAACGATTATTTCTACATCATTTTTATCCCAGGTAACAATATTTACATTGCCATATTTGTTCTGAATTTCAACAGTAGCATCGCTCTTTACTACATATGATTTTTTGACTGTTTTACTTCTTTCATAATTTGGTGGTTGCTCTGTAGTTGCACAACATATTCCAGGGATTATTAAAAGTAGTAGTGTTAGCTTATATATAGTTCTCTTCATTTTTATCTTGTTTAAGGTCTTTCATGTGTTCTATTAGTTTAAGAACATCTTGTAACACAGTGATTCTATTTTGAAAATTACTTATCATAGCATGGAGTACACGTCTGTTATCATTGCTTTTGGTAAGAGATACTGTGAGTTCTTTATA
>JBELDQ010000116.1:1481-6998 GCA_042094215.1 Polaribacter sp.
CTTGGTCAAAATCGCTCTGTTCAAAAAACTGGTTTAACGGATCTTTCATTTTTTAATTTTATACTGCTGTTTCTATTACAAGCTGTTGTTTTAATTTCTTTTTTGCTCTTGAAATTGTGGTCCTCACATTTTGATTGCTATATCCTAAAATGACGCTGATCTCTTCATAATCATATCCTTCTATGAGATGTAAATTCAGAACAATTCTATAATTCTCTTTTAAAGAGTTCAATATCTCTAAAACCTTTTGAGCTTTTAAAGAAGTGTAATCGATGTCTTCTTCTTGTTCTAGAGGCCACACTTGTGATACCTCCATTTTGACATCTTCATAGGTGTTCGTTTTTTTAAGTTGCGTTAAACTTTTGTTGATTACAATTCGTTTCAACCATGCACCAAAGGCAACTTCACCCTTAAATGTATCTAGTTTGGTAAACGCCGTTAAGAACGCTTCTTGCATCATGTCTTCTGCCTCAAAAGTATCTTTAAGTATTCGCAACGATGTATTGTACATCGCTGAATAGTAGGCTTTATAAATCTGCATTTGAGCAGTTTTATCTCCTTTTTTACATCGTTCTAATAATGTATTGATATGTTGCTGTGTCTTCTTCAATGAAATCGTACTATTCTAGAGACTTCCTCTTTTTTAATTTGTGACAGTTGGTTTCAAAAATATCGAATTTTTTAGTGTACACAGCTAGATAGGAGAACTTTATGCAATTGTATGCTAGCATGTTGCTCTTTGACTCAATTCTTTTGTTTTTCTTTTTAGGAAATGAAATAGGTGTGCTGCGTACTTTGAAATCAATGAAATACTTTTTTATGAATGGTGTACTTGGCACAACAATTGTTTCATATAAGTAGATAAAACGAATAGAAAACTGTGTAACTTATTGTTTTTAAGGATCTTGTGTTTTTTTTGTCGTTTCATTGAAATAGATTAGATAATACTTAAATGTCAATTTGACACAATTATATAGAATGAGTAAAGCTAAAGTTATAGGTTTAGACAGTTTGTCGCTTCACAACATGTTAGATGAAGATTCGGAATTGATTCCGTTGATGACCCCAGAGGATGAAGAAATTATAAATAAAGAAGAAGTACCGGCGCTATTACCAATATTGCCTCTAAGGAATACTGTGTTGTTTCCGGGTGTTGTGATCCCTATTACCGCAGGTAGAGACGCGTCAATTCAATTGATTAAAGATGCCAATGCTGGAGATAAAATATTGGGTGTTGTTGCTCAGAAGAATCCAGAAGTAGAAAACCCTACTGAGAAAGATATTCATAAGATAGGTGTGGTAGCACAGATTTTACGTGTACTGAAGATGCCTGATGGGAATACAACAGTAATTATACAAGGAAAGAAACGCTTTGAAGTTGATCAGGTAATTCAGAAAGAACCGTATTTAAAAGCGACGACCAAAGAGGCGTTAGAAGATAAAAGCATTGAAGGGACAAAAGAATTTAAGGCGATCATAGATGGTGTTAAAGAACAAGCGCTAGAAGTGATCAAGGTGAATCCAATGTTACCGTCAGAAGCTTCTTTTGCCATAAAAAATATTCAGAGTAGTTCCTTTTTGGTGAATTTCATTTCATCAAATATGGATTTAGGTGTCAATGAAAAGCAAGAATTACTAGAGCAAAGTAATTTAAAAGAACGTGCACTATTAACCCTTAGGCGGTTAAATAAAGAATTGCAGCGTTTGGAGTTGAAAAATGACATTCAATCTAAAACACGCACTGATATGGATCAGCAGCAGCGTGAGTATTATTTGAATCAACAATTAAAAACCATTCAAGAAGAATTAGGTGGTGTTTCTAATGACGAGGAGTTGGAAGAAATGAAAGCGAAATCTAAGACGAAAAAATGGACAAAAGAAGTTGCTGCTACTTTTGATAAAGAGTTGAGTCGATTGCGCAGAATGAATCCACAAATGGCAGAATATGGCGTACAGCGAAGCTATTTAGAACTGATGTTAGAATTGCCTTGGGGTGAATATTCTCAGGATAAATTTGATTTAAAGAATGCTCAAAAAGTTTTAGATAGAGATCATTTTGGATTGGAAAAAGTAAAAGAGCGAATTATAGAGCATTTGGCTGTTTTAAAATTAAAAGGAGATATGAAATCTCCAATTATCTGTTTATACGGACCTCCAGGAGTAGGGAAAACTTCTTTAGGAAAATCTGTAGCAGAATCATTAGGAAGAAAATATGTACGCATGTCTCTAGGAGGTTTGAGAGACGAAGCTGAAATTCGTGGTCACAGAAAAACATACATCGGTGCCATGCCTGGTAGACTGATTCAGAATCTAAAAAAAGCAGGTACAGCGAACCCTGTTTTTGTTTTGGATGAGATTGATAAGTTGAGCAATAGTCATCAAGGAGACCCTTCTTCTGCGATGTTAGAAGTATTAGATCCAGAGCAAAATACAGCCTTTTATGACAATTACTTAGAAGTTGGTTTCGACCTGTCAAAAGTATTATTTATTGCAACAGCGAATAACTTAGGACAGATACCTTGGGCGCTTAGAGACCGAATGGAGCTCATTAATGTGACTGGGTACACCATCGAGGAAAAGATCGAAATTGCCAAGAAGCATTTATTACCAAAGCAGTTAAAAGAGCACGGACTGAGTGCAGCGCACTTAAAATTAGGAAAAAAGCAATTGGAAAAAATTGTTGAAGGTTATACCCGTGAATCTGGTGTAAGAGGCTTGGAGAAGCAAATTGCGAAAGTAGTTCGTTTTGCAGCAAAATCTATTGCAATGGAGGAAACCTACGAGGTTGCTTTGTCTAATGAAACCATTGAAAAAATATTAGGGGCAGCAAGATTGGAAAGAGATAAATATGAAACCAATGATGTGGCTGGGGTGGTGACAGGTTTGGCATGGACAAGTGTCGGAGGAGATATCCTTTTCATTGAATCAATTTTATCTAAAGGAAAAGGAAGTTTATCTATTACAGGTAATTTAGGTAAGGTGATGAAGGAGTCTGCAACAATTGCCATGGAATATATCAAGGCAAATGCAGAAAGCTTGGGTGTAAATTCTGAGGTATTAGGGAAAAATAATGTGCATATTCATGTGCCAGAAGGAGCAACTCCAAAAGATGGTCCTAGTGCAGGGATTACCATGTTAACGTCGCTAGTTTCGTCATTTACACAGCGCAAGGTGAAAAGTAGATTAGCAATGACAGGTGAAATTACACTGCGAGGTAAAGTATTACCAGTTGGTGGAATTAAAGAAAAAATATTGGCTGCAAAAAGAGCAAATATTAAGGAGATTATTTTATGTGCTGAAAATGAGAAAGATATTCTTGAAATAAAGGCTTCTTATTTAAAAGGGTTGAAGTTTCACTATGTCTCCGAGATGAGCGAGGTCATTGAACTTGCACTTACAAAGCAAAAAGTAAAAGATGCTAAGAAATTAGTCTAATTAAAAAAGCCACTCAACAGAGTGGCTTTTTTATGTAAGAATGCCATGCCAATTTGTCTAATGCTTTTTTCTTTTTTTTTGCCTCTACCGCTATCGTCTAAGTTGTTCTTCATGCTATGCATGATGAATGAAAAGCATGTTAATATTTTTACGTTTTTGTAGTTCTAGTATGTTTATTTTTTAATGCAATGACACCAAAAACAGGACCAATGGCTAACAGTGAATAGATACCGTTAGAATCTGTGATCTCCATCAAGTAGGTAATGCATTGTATGCTCACAATGGTCAGTAAGAAGCCGATACAGTTCACAATGGTAAGTGCAGTACCTTTATGTTCTACTGGTGCATTTTGCGCTATTAATGTAGACAACAGTGGGGAGTCTGCGATAACAACCATCCCCCAGAAAAAAAGAAATCCAAAAAATAAAATTTCAGATGTACTATTAAAAATAAAAGGAAATAATACACAGCACAAACAAGATAAGCACAATGAAATTAGTGCAATTTTTTTTACACCGAATGCTTTAGAAAGAGATCCACTTAGTACACAAGCCAATCCGCCAATTCCTATAATAGAGAAGGAAAGCAATGAAGTGTTTAATGAAAGTTCAGGGTGTTTGTTACTATACCTGGAAATGAAAACAGGCAGAAACGCCCAAAAACTATACAGCTCCCATGTGTGTCCAAAATAACCGACGGTCATTGCGCGAAATTTTGTGTTTTTAAATACGTTTAAAAAAGCGGAAAAATTGGTTTGCTGACTCGCTTGTCTGTATGGACCATTAGGTACAAAGGCAAACATTAATACACCTCCGAATAGGGCTAGGGAAGAAGTACAAATTAATACAGATTTCCAATTAAATGCATCGGGAAGTCCATTCAAGAAATGAGGAAAAGCTGTACCAAGAACTAATGCACCAACTAAATACCCAAGTGATTTACCAAGGCCATTTTTAAAGTAGTCTGTCGCTATTTTCATTCCAACAGGATAGATGCCTGCTAGAAAAAAGCCTGTAAAAAATCTAAAGATGAGTAAACTGATGAGACCGTTCGATTTCCAGAGGATTCCGAGATTGCATACTGCACCAAAAACAGCACTCATAAAAAATACCTTTGAAGGAGAGAATCGATCGGAAATAGTTAAAATGGCAAAGGTCAAAGTACCGCTAATAAATCCAAATTGTACAGCAGAAGTAAGATGTCCCAAAGCACTTTGGTTTAGACTAAAATATACAATTAAATCGTCAATCACACCATTGCCTGCAAACCAAAGCGATGTGCAACAAAATTGAGAAATGACAAGTATAGGTAGTAGTTGTTTTGGGGTTTTCACTTCGAAAGGATAAGACGATTATGCGTAGGTTCTAAGATCAATGATATCGCCATTTTGCAGTTTGTTTGAGTTGTCTATTGTATAGATTTGGGATGCTACAAATTGGGGTGAGTACAATTCGTTATTTTGCTTTAAATTTATAAAACGTTGCACATGCTTAAAAGCCGCCTCAGGAGTTTTTCTAATGCGTGTTTGCATGTTTGTGTCTACAACCCCGGGTCTAATCGCAATCGCTTTGACTCCACGAACATGTTTGTGTTGTTCCGAAGCAATCGTTTTTGTCATCATTTCAATCCCCGCTTTCGATGTACAGTAGACAGACCAACCTGGATACGCATTCTCAGCTGCTCCAGAAGAAATAGAAATTACCTGCTTTTTGCATTGCAGATGCTTGGTGAGTTTAATAAACTCATTTGATAAAATAAGAGGGGTTGTTGTGTTTAATTGAATGATCTCCTCAATGTTTTCAGGATCTAAATTTCCTAAGGTGTTTATTTGCCCTAAGCGACCCGCATTGTGCACCAACGTAATTGAACTTGTTTGTTTTAGGTCGAGAAGTGCAAAGATTGAATGAATCGCATCAATAGCCTTAGCTGCATTGCTTAAGTCTGCTTGCAGTTGTTTGTACTCCACATTGCTAACAATGCTTCTTGAAATAGAGAAAACCTGATACTTTTCCGAGGTGTATTTTTTAGCAATAGCTTTTCCTATGCCATGACTACCACCTGTAATAATAAGTACTTTCATGA
>JBELDQ010000117.1:0-6976 GCA_042094215.1 Polaribacter sp.
AAACGATAGCCATCTTGCTTGAAATTATGAATTGCTTCTTGCTCTATCTCTTTAAAAGTTGCTTGAATAAGTGATTTTTGTTTTTCTTGAAGGGCAACAACATTGGTTCTGATATAGTCTCTTCGAATGTCTGACATGAGCATTCCAAAAGCCGAAAATACGCCCGCATGAGGTGGCACAATCATTTCACTAATTTGTAATTCGCGCGCAAGGTCTGCTCCGTGCATAGCACCTCCTCCGCCGATCACAAGCATCGTGAAATCTCTAGGATCATATCCTTTATTGACAGAGATGAGTTTCAGTGCATTGATCATATTGGCATTGGCTATCCTTAAAATTCCTTTCGCAATGTCTTCTTTCGAACCATTCAATGCTTCACAAAGAGGCATTGCTGCTTGGTGTATGCTCTCAACATCAGGTTGTAATTCACCCCCTAAGAAATAATTAGGATGAATTTTACCCGTGAGTATATTTGCATCGGTGGTTGTTAGTTGTTTTCCGCCCCTTCCATAGGCAGCAGGTCCTGGCATTGCGCCAGCACTTTTAGGCCCCACATGCATTTTTCCACCCGGGTCTATCCAAGCGATGCTTCCACCGCCATTGCCTATTTCAACGATGTCGATAACCGGAGTTTGAATTGGATATCCCGCCTGCGTTCTTGAGTGTTCTATTTTATAATTGGTAGTAATTTGCACTTGACCATTTTCTACCAAGGCACATTTTGCTGTTGTACCCCCAATATCTAAAACGATAAGATTTTTTTTGTCAATTACTTTTCCCAAAGCAATCGCTCCAAATACGCCGCTGGCTGGGCCAGACTCTACCATTGTTATTGGGTTTGCTTTGACATCATTGATGGAGGTAATACCTCCATTGGATTGCATGATGTAGGGTGAATTTTTCAGTCCTCTTTGCTTTAATTTCTCCTCTAGATTATTGAGGTATCTTTTAGCAAGTGGTAATACATAGCCAGACAAAACAGTAGAACTACTTCGTTCATACTCTCGCCATTCACGTGTTATTTGATAGGAGGCAATGATTTCTATACTAGGAAATCTCTCGGCTAGCGCCAAAACTAATTGAATTTCGTGCATGGGGTTTTTATAGGCATGTAATAAACAAATGGCTATGGATGCAACTTTTTCCTTTTTACAGGTTTCAATAATGGATGTTAAGTTGTTTAAGTTGAGTTTTTTTAGCACCTCTCCTTTATAGTTCATTCTTTCTTCAATTTCGAACCGCAAATACCTCGGAACAAATGGAGGCTGCTTCACAAAATTAAAATTGAATAAATCAGGGCGGTTGCATCGCGCAATCTCTAGCACATCTCTAAATCCTTTGGTCGTAATCAATGCTGTTTTTGCTCCTTTTCTTTCTGTAAGAGCATTGATGACAACTGTGGTGCCATGGGCAAAAAAATCAATGGTACTAAGATCTACACGTCCTTTGGCTATTGTATCTAAGATCCCTTGCTCAAAATTTGCGGGAGTGGTATCGGATTTGGCTACTTGTACCCCGGTAGGTTGACCAGATATTTTGTCAAATTCGAGGCAAACCAAATCTGTAAAAGTTCCTCCTATGTCTGTTGCGACTCTCATATAATATGGTTGATGTTTGGTAGTTGATGGAAAGCTGTTAAAAGGAAGTGTCTTGTAACAGCTTACGCATCAGAACAAATAATTCAAATAATCGTTTTGATATAATGAAAGGGGGTGTTGGTTTTTAAAATTTGTAAGAAATTTCCATTCCAAATGTCGCTGGGCGGTTGGGTGTTCGTATATCTCCAATAGGTCCTCCACTAGGATCTCCGTCAAACACACTAAATGGCCACCATTCTTGGTTGTATTGGGTGTTGAATATGTTCTTCCCCCAAAGGCCTATAGAAAAGTTGTTCACAGCGTAAATCAACTTTGCATTGACTAAAGTGTACGGGTTTTGAAATACAGTTTCTTGATCAACACCATACAAATCATCTGCAAACCAATACTTTTTTCCTTTATTTTCGATATTTATATTGGCCGATACATTCGAAGTGTCACTCGTTTTGAAATTTCCAAATAGTCCAATATAATAGCTGCTTTGCGGTGCAAAAGGAATTTTATTTCCGATGGCCGACTCCTCAAATGCTTTGGTGATTTCAGTATCAATAAAAGAGGCTCCTCCAAGAATGTCAAAGTTTTTAGACAGACGTACTTTTGTGTCTATTTCAAAACCTGATGATGTTGATTCTTCAAAATTGATGGTTCCGAGAAAAGTTCTAACACCATCAGATCCAAAACGATATACTTGTTGGTTTTCAAATACGGTGTTGAAATAAGCCACATTGATAATGAAGCGATTGTTCCAAAAACTATTCTTGAGACCAACTTCAAAACTGTTGGTGAATTCTGGTTTGATTTCCTTTTCAATACCGCTTGCTTCTAGCGCAATAGGATTGTATCCACCACTTCTAAAACCTCTACTATAACTAGAATATAGCATGTTGTCCTTTGCCAATTTGTAAGAAGCAGATAGCTTTGGTTGAAAAGCATTGTAGGCTCTTTCATTTTTTTCTCCAGAGACTCCCTCAACGTTTTGTAGGGTTTCCCATTCATTTCGCAGTCCTGCAGAGATGCTAAATTTATCGGTAATATCATATTCAAAAAAACCAAACAAACCAAGAGAATTCAATTTGTTATCATCGTTTGTGATGATGGTTTGTGCAGTATTTGTATAGTTTGGATCTGTTATGTCTAAATTTTGATAAGCATTGGTATCCCAATCTGAATCCATATTTTGATAAAACAAGCCTAAATTCCATTTGAATTTTGAAGCACTGTTTGATGAGACCAAGCGCAATTCTTCATTGAAGGTTCTCGATGCTCTAGTCATATCTTGTGTAGCAGATGGAATAGGTCCATATACATCGATAGGTGCAAAAGAGAGGTAATCTCCATCGTAAAATAAGTCAACATCTGAATAGGAGGTATGTGAGAGCAATTTAAAGTTTTTAAAAGCTGTTTCAAAAGAAGCAGTAAGTATGGTTGATTTTAGTGTTCCTTCTCCTAAAAAGTCGGCATCGGGATTTCCTCCAAAGCTGTTGGGATTTGAATCTTCAAAGTTTGGGTTGTTGTTACTCGCAATAAAGGTAATGGCACCACTTTTACTGTTGCTATGTTGGCCTGTAAAAGACAAAGTACTACTCGTTCCGAGTCTAAATTTTAACTGTCCACGAAGACCAAAGTCTTGACGAAAATCAACTTTTTTATCTAAGGTAGTATTGTTAATAAGTCCTTTAAAATCAGAAAAGTTAATCCCCAAACGATAGTAGGAAGTATTGTCTTTGATGGAACCCGATACGTTTGATTCAAATGTATTGGCATTTCCATTTCCATATCCGGCTTTTACTTTTCCTTCAAAACCATTTTTAGGTTGCTTTGTAGTGATGACAACAGCACCTCCAATGGCATTTTTACCATAGAAGAGCCCTTGTGCTCCTTTAATGACCTCAATTTGATCGATATCAAACAAAGACTGTGTGTTTAAATCGGCAGAGGCCATATACACACCGTCTATCACCGTTGCGATTGGTGAAGGTCCATATCGAATTTGCGGAATTCCTCGCACACTCACCATTACGGTTCCTGGATCTTGAGATTCGCTATAGGAGATACCTGGTATCTGCGTTAGAAAGCTTCCAACATCCTCAATTCCTGTGACGTCAATTTGTTGTGAAGTGACCGCAGTTACACTTTCAGGCATGCTTTGAATGGATTCTAAACGTTTTCTGGCTCTTCCTTTCACATCTGTAAATCCTTTTACAACTACCTCGTCTAGTAGAGAAGCGTCTTCTATTAATCGCACATCAATATTTTTTCTTCCCGATACAGCCTGTTCCTGTGTTTGGTATCCAACAAATGAAAAGATTAAAATACCTTTAGCATCAACTTTTATCGCATATGCGCCGTTGATGTCGGTTGCAGTTCCAGTTGTAGTTCCCTTTATAGTAATAGTAGCACCGGGTAATAGACCGTCAGGAGAGTTTACGATTCCTTCAACTCGTATTTCCTGAGAAGCCAATGCATAGGGGATTGTTAGAGCGAGTAGTAAAATTTTTCTTATCATCATGTTTTAATAGTTTATTCTGGTTAACTGACCAATAAAATTATGGGATAAGGCTTTACTGATTTGTGTTTCCTAATGTTTTTTAGTAAATTAGTCATTCCTCTTTGTAATATTGGAATTCACTGGAAATGTCAAATAAGACGATAAGTAAAGAGACCTTAGTACTCACGAAAGCAATTTTTACCATCCTTTTAGATCAAATCATTCATAAATTTACTACTGAAAAAAAGGTACATCTTCGAAACTTTAGAGAAAATCAGCTTTATGGCTTTGGAAATTATAATAGAGCTAAGCCCAATTTAAAGCAAGACTTTGAGGGGGTGCTTAAAGGGTATGTTAATGGAAAATATTTGTATAACAAAAACAGAGAAGCGTCTAAGGGGATGCCTTTTGTGAAAATAAGTAGAGAGTACAAGTATTTGTTTTTTAATTATTTGGGCTTTGAAGATGTATACGAGTTTATGAATAAAGACCTTGTTTCTCTAGATGAAAAGACCAAACAATTAGCGTTGTTGCATCAAGAGAATACCATCGAAGACGCTTACTATGTGAGTTACTATTTTGGTGAAGATAAGAAAATGAACAAGGGGCAAGTAATTATTTACAGGCAGTGGAAGAATATCGAAATGAAATACGTGTACGAGGATGATCAAGAGCGCACAGGTGTGTATTCATTTTTTGGATCGATAAAACACAGTGAAGGTTTTGTTTTTTTTGATACAAATTTTTATGAGGGAAGGAAGAAAAATGAAGGTGCTAAATTCATATTTTTTATAGGGAAGTCTGCTCCGCATGAGCGTAACTTTTTGATTGGCACTTATTCAGGGTTTGATAAGTATGACAATGTCATTGCTGGTAAAATGATTTTGAAAAAAGTTAGTTCGAGAACGGTAATGGAGCAAGAAGGAATGATCAAAGATTTTGATCCAATCATCTCTCAAGAATTGAATAAGAAAAGAATTATAGTAGAAAGTGTCATTAGGAAAAGTCCTTTGCTATTCTCGGAGAAAAGCCCATATGCGCAGGTTTTACGAGATATTTCGGGGCCTTGTCTTGTGACGTTTTATGATAGTGGGAATGCGCACGAAATTCAGGTGAATATTGAACAAAATCATTTAAACGTGCGAAGTATGAATGATGCGCTTGTCATAAATGATGACTATGTTGACCTCATCAATAACGGTCAGATCATTCACCTCTCTTTTTCAATAAATGGATTGTTCTACATACAGAAGGTGTCTGTGTATATCAAGTCCTATGATTTGTTACAAAAGAGCACTGCCAATACCTCAGGGAAATATGTAGCGGTTGATATTCATAACGAGGTGCTTTCAGGAATCGTTGAATTTAAGAGGTATACTTGACGCGCGTATCATACAAGCACTGTTGGTCTGTGTGTTGCTATAACGTTAATGTCTGCTGTTACTTGTGGTACCTTATTGCTCAAGTTATTTATCGAGATGAATCTCTTCGGTTTTTATCATTCTGACTGGTATGCATCACGAGTTCTTTTTTGGGAGATGTTTTTATGTTTATTGAACATGTTGTCCAAATAATTACAACAGCGCTATTTTTTGATCTGTTATTTATTTAGTATGCCTCTCAAAATAAGTCAAGATCATAAATAATTCAAAGAAGAGACAATAATATTGATTCCCCGCTGTTTGAAAATAGTACTTTAGGAGTAAAAGTAGTAGTGAAGGTGTTGTCTGTTGCATGATAATATCTATATTTGAAAATTATAAAAAAGCATATTTTAAATACCTCTATTTTGTATAAAAAAATACTTTTCTTACTGTTTTCCTTTGGGATGTGTGCGTTATATAGCCAAGAGACATTGCCTATCTATTCAGATTATTTATCTGACAATGTTTTTTTGGTGCATCCGTCTGCTGCAGGAATTGGAAATTGCGGGAAGTTGAGAGTCACAGGAAGAAAACAATGGCAAGGTGTATCAAATGCACCTGAGTTACAGACCCTGAGTTTTCACAATAAAGTAGCAGCGAATATGGGACTTGGTTTTGTAGTTTTCAACGATAAAAATGGGTTTCATTCACAAAAAGGTGTACAAGGTGCTTATGCCTTCCATATAGAAATGGGAAACGGCAATGTTTTTGAGCAATTGTCCTTTGGATTGTCTGCCACAATGGTTCAAAATCAATCAGATCAGCGAACATTTTTTGGGGATCCCGCAATTGAGCAGTTAATTCAGAGCTCTAGTTATTTTAATGCAGATTTCAGTATGGCATATCACCGGGGAGGTCTATCGTCATATTTTACTGTAAAAAACCTAGTGTTGGCAGCAAAGAATAACCTGAATAATAGTATTGAGCCCCTAAACCTAAGGAATTATATTATGAGTGTTGGATATTTCTATGATTACAGAGAAAAAATCCAACTAGAGCCATCAGTTATGTTGCAGTTTAAAGAGGGAACCGGAGAGACAATTGCAGATGTGAACATCAAAGCGTATAAGAAGGTGAACAGGGCTACACTTTGGGCTGCGCTATCTTATAGAAGAGGTTTTGATAAAGGCGCCATAGAAGATGTACAATACATAACTCCTGTGGTTGGAGTAAACTTTAATAAAATGATGCTCTCCTATACATATACAAAGCAATTAGGGGATGTTGTGTTTTCTGATGCTACTTATCATCAAGTTACCTTGGGGATCAATTTGTTTTGTAGACGAGCTAGAGCCGCTGCTTGCCCAAATATTAATAATTCTTTTTAGATTAAAATTCTAAGAATTTAATGGAGCAATGTTTTTGTTCTCCTAGTAGTTGCTCTAAGATGTATTGGTTGCTATTGGTGTAAAATGTATGAGAACCTTCCGTTGAAACTTGGTTTAATAAATGATGATTCTGTAGTA
>JBELDQ010000118.1:0-1847 GCA_042094215.1 Polaribacter sp.
AGTATGTAAATGAAAAAGGTGGATTGGAAGGCAATAGCGGAAACGGAGACTTCTCTTCTGCAGTAAAAGGTGTCATTAACATTTCTGGAGCGCTCTTTAGCAAAAACTTGATCCAAGCAAATGAGCCAATTTTGTACAGCATTCACGGAACACAAGATGTGGTTGTTCCCTATTTAAATGGCGCACTAGACACCACGGGCATTTCAGTTGATGGCTCTGGAGATATACATCCATTCGCCGAGTCTTTAGGGGTACCCAACAAACTCAGAACCATTACCGGAGGAGAACACGATGCCTTCTTAACATGCAACTCTTGTGAAGTCGAAATTCGAACCTTTTTGTTTGATAATTTATAATTTTTAACAAAAAATTAAGTTCCGTTATCAGTATCTTTGAAGGACAAAAATCTGTTCTTTTGAAAAGATATCTCCTCATATGTTTCGCTCTTTGCTGCTCGCTAGTACTCACGGCACAGGAGACGAAAAAGGTGTATGTAAAATACACGACAAACACCATTCAAATTGACGGAACGCTCAATGAAACAGATTGGGAAAAAGCAAAACCAACCTCGAACTTCTGGCAATATTTCCCAACAGATACAGCACAAACAAAAAATCAAACTGTTATAAAAATGCTCTTTGACAAAGAGTATCTCTATTTAGGAATTAAAGTAAACTCGGTGTCAAACGAGTACATCGTACCCTCACTTAAAAGAGACTTTAGAGCTTCTGGAAATGATAATATCTCATTCCTTTTTGATACGTTTAATGATGGGTCTAATGCTTTTTTCTTTGGCACCAACCCCAGCGGTGTGCAAAGAGAAGCACTGCTATCTGGTGGCGGAACCAATTTAAAAGGGTTCAACCTGGCTTGGGATACCAAATGGGTCTGTGAAACAAGCATTCATGACAACTATTACATCGCAGAAATTGCCATTCCGTTAACGGCTTTTAAATTTAGAGAAGGAACTAAAAAATGGCGCTTTAACAGTTATCAATTTGATACCCAAAGCAATGAAAGAAATACTTGGATGAACATCCCACAAAACCAGTGGATCTTTAGCTTGGCCTATATGGGCGATATGATTTTTGAAAAGCCATTAGAAAAATCAAAAACACCCATTGCCATCATTCCTTACATCAATGCCTTTTCTGGAAAAGATTTTGAAAATAACACATCCCTGAGCTCTGTGAACGTGGGTGGAGATGCAAAGTTTGCTATTGGAAACAGCATGAATTTAGATGCTACCATACACCCTGATTTCTCTCAGGTTGAAGTAGACCAACAACAGACAAACCTAACACGTTTTGAAATATCATTGCCAGAACGACGTCAATTTTTTATTGAAAACAGCGATTTATTTGGAGACTTTGGAAATAGCAGAGATGGCAATCCTTTTTTCTCGAGAAGGATAGGTATTGCAAAAGACAAAGACGGAAATTCTATTGAAAACGGAATTGTTGCAGGGGCCCGTTTGAGTGGTAAAGTAAATAATAACTTGCGTCTCGGGATTTTAAATGTGCAAACCGAAGAAGATATTGCCAACGAAATTCCGGCAACCAACAACGCGGTAGTCGCCGTTCAGCAAAAAGTATTTAATCGCTCGAATATTAATTTTCTGTTCATCAATAAACAAGCAACGAAGGACTATGCCTTTTTATCTGAAGAAGATCGATTCAATAGAGTGATTGGTATCGATTACAATTTAGCTTCAAAAGACAACACCTGGAATGGCCGTTATTATATTCACAAGTCTTTCTCACCTACTAGCAATGGAAATGACCTCTCTGCGGGAATCTCAACAGAATACAATAGTCGAAATTTTAAAATTAGACTCAGTGGCTTGT
>JBELDQ010000118.1:1947-6946 GCA_042094215.1 Polaribacter sp.
ATACAATACAACAACCAAGAACAAAACTTAGGCATCAACTCTAGATTGCAATGGCGCTTTGCTCCGCTTTCAGATCTATTTATTGCCTACAATGACAATTACAACACAACTGCTCCCTTAAGTCCACGTTTTAGGTCTATCAACTTAAAGCTTTCGTATTGGCTCAATTTATAACTGCTTTAACATTTATTTAAGAAACTAACCATTTAGATTCATTAATTTCGAAATCTTATTTTTAATCAAACCTAAATTTACACATATGCTACAAAAAGTACTCTCAAGAATCCTCGTTCTTGTTTTTGTTTTTGGATTTTCTATGCAGGCTGATGCACAGCGCAAGAGAAGAAAAAGCAAAAAAAATACTAAGGAAATTGTAAAACCAGCGGCGAAGCCGAAACCAAAACCTAAAAAAGGAGGTATTCAGCCCTATGCAAAAGTCGTTACCAAAGAGCACAAAACAGATGAAGGTCTTTTTAATGTGCATACGAAAGACGAAAAATACCTATTCGAAATTCCAGATTCATTAATGGGTCGAGAAATGCTAATGGTTACGCGTATTGCAAAAACTGCGAGCGGCATTGGCTTTGGTGGAGGAAAACAAAATGAACAAGTACTCCGTTGGGAGAAAAAAGAAACACGCGTTTTACTGCGTATTGTATCGCACAACGTTGTTGCAGACAAAGACCTTCCTGTACACGAAGCAGTTGTGAACTCTAACTTTGAACCGATCTTATTTTCATTTCCAATAAAAGCATTTAGCAAAGATTCCACAGCAACTGTTGTAGATGCAACTTCGTTATTTGCTACAGATGTAAAACCATTAGGTTTTCCAGGAAGAAGTAGAAAAAGATACCAAGTAACACGTCTAGACAAGGCACGTTCTTATATTGAAAGAGTGAGTAGCTATCCTCAGAATATTGAAGTGAGACATGTAAAGACCTATTTCGCAAATAAGGCCCCTTCTAATAGCAACGTAGGCTCTATTTCTTTAGAAATGAGTAACTCCATGATCTTACTGCCTAAAGTACCTATGAAGCGTCGTTATTTTGATGAAAGAGTAGGATGGTTTGCAAGATCTCAAACAGACTATGGCCAATCCGCGCAAAAAAGTAAAACAGTTACCTATTTAGATCGTTATCGTTTGGAGGTAAAAGATGAAGATATTGAAAAGTTTAAAAGAGGAGAACTCGTTGAACCAAAAGAACAAATTGTATACTATGTAGATAGGGCGACTCCAGAAGAATGGGTGCCATATATTATTCAAGGTGTGAATGACTGGCAAGTTGCTTTTGAAGCTGCTGGTTTTAAAAACGCCATTGTTGGAAAGAGAGCACCTACACAAGAAGAAGATCCTGAATATAGTCCAGAAGATGTGCGCTATTCTGTAATTCGCTACTTGGCTTCTCCAATTCCAAATGCTAACGGACCTCACGTAAGTGACCCTCGTTCGGGAGAAATTTTAGAATCAGACATCAATTGGTACCACAATGTCATGTCTTTATTACACAACTGGTTCTTTATTCAAACCGCTGCTATCAATCCTGAGGCAAGATCTAACAACTTCAAAACTGAAGTAATGGGAGAACTGATTAAGTTTGTATCTTCTCATGAATTAGGACACACGCTTGGACTTCCGCATAACATGGGAAGTTCTGCAGCCTACCCAGTAGATTCTTTGCGTTCTGCTACGTTTACTAAAAAGTATGGAACAGCGCCTTCTATTATGGATTATGCGCGTTTTAATTATGTTGCACAACCAGAAGACAAAGGCGTTGCATTGATGCCAAACATTGGTGTGTATGACAAATATTCGATTTCTTGGGGATACCGTCCTATTTTAGACAAAACGGCTGAAGAAGAAAAAGAGACCTTAGATGGTTGGATTTTAAAGCATGCAGGAGATCCGTATTACCGTTTTGGACACCAACAAGTAATCAATGTAATCGATCCAAGTTCTCAAACAGAAGACTTAGGTGATGATGCAGTTAAAGCGAGTGATTACGGTATTAAAAACCTAAAGAGAATTTTACCAAGATTGCAAGAATGGACCAATGAAAAAGGTGAGAACTATAGTGAATTAAAGACCATGTACGGACAAGTACTAAGTCAATTTAATCGCTATATGGGACATGTTGGCTCTAATATTGGTGGTGTTTACGAAGATTTTAAAACCTCAGATCAAGAGGGTGCCGTTTATACTCATGTGAACAAAGACCACCAAAGAAATGCCTTTAAATTCATTAACAAACACTTGTTTACTACACCAACCTGGATGCTTGATAAAGACATCATTAGTAAAACCAATTTTTCTGGTCATGCAGATAGAATTATGGCCATGCAAAGTGGTGCATTACGTAGAATTCTAAAGAAAGGACGTTTGACAAGAATGATTGAAAATCAAACATTAAACGGGTCAAAGGCGTATACTATTTTAACCTTAATGGGCGATTTACGTAGAGGTGTTTGGTCTGAATTGCCTTCAAACAAATCAATTGATGTGTATAGAAGAAACCTACAAAGAGCACATATAGATCAACTTGGAAGCTTAATGAAAGCCAAAAACCAAGGTGCTGCGAATGCTGGTTACTACAAGGCGACAGGTTTTAATGCGAGTTTGTCTGATGTAAAACCAATTGTTAGAGGTGAATTGAACAGAATTAAAGGCAATGCGAAAAGAGCCATTGCAGCTGCACCAAATACAATTACAAGATACCACTTACAAGATATTGTAGAGAGAATTGATGCTATTGTAGATCCTAAATAACAGGCAACATTTCCTATCGAATTGAAAAGACCACTCTGAGAGTGGTCTTTTTTTTTAGGGTACTGCTCCACTATTCAGAAACTTGAACAAGAGCTTTCAATCATCATATTTTGAATACCTGCATGGTTTCAATTTAGGATGAAACGCACACAAAGTAGTTCGTAATCTATGAAGTAACTCGTATCATCTCTCATACATAAAAACGCTAGTAGTACATAACAATAAAAAATTTCGTCGAACGAATTAAACCTCTTGATTAAACGTATCTATAGCATTTTCTATTACTGTATTGATTCTTTTAGGGTCGGTATTGTACTTCATATCCAAACCTGACTTCTCTGGAAACTGTTCTATGATTAATGAAGAAGAAGGAAATGCAAAATCAACACCCAATGCTTTGGCCAATTTTACAATGGCAATGTGCAATCGATGCTTCGAAGACTGCTCTGTACCCCACTCTAATGATTTAAAATAGACATTGATCATGATCAATAAGGCCGAATCTCCAAAGCCTGTAAATTCTACATTGTACGATTCAGATCGTGTTTCTGGATGCGCAATAATAAGTTCTCGCAGCCCTTTTACAAAAGCCTCTATCAATTCTGGAGGGGTATCATAGCGGAGTCCTAATTTGGTGTTGTAACGCCTGTACAAACGCAAGCCTTTGTTATTAATGACCAGCTCTGATAATTTACTATTTGGAATTTGATAGATAGAGGTATCTACTGCTCTAATTCGAGACGAACGAAACCCTACTTCTTCTACAGATCCAACAACTTCACCTGCCTCAATCCAATCGCCAATATGAAATGGCTTGTCTAAGAAAATCATAAAGGTCCCTATCAGGTTTTTTACCGTGTCTTGGGACGCCAATGCCACTGCCAAACCACCAATTGAAGCTCCGGCTATCACAGTTGTTGCGTCAATTCCAAATAAGGTCAGCATTTTTAGAACACCAACGAATAGCACAATACCTGTTAAAAAATTGTTCAGTATGGGTACCAATTGATCGTCTAATTTCCCATGTGTTTTGGAAGTAATCTCAGCATAGACATACATGATTACTTTGACGAATTTTAAGAATACATAGATCCAAAAAACAGTTGCTGCTATTTCTAAGCCCAATAAAAACCAATGATTAATAGCCAACCCAAATAACAGGGAAGGAAATAGCTTCGCTATAAAGCTCAAAGCAATTAGCAAACTAATGGGATGCGCGAGTTTCTTCAACACCGCTGCTATTGCTGTTCCACTGGTCTTTACAATACCCTTATGAATCTTGCGCAACACAACATAAATAAATCGTTTAGAAATAACATGCAGCACATAACTCAAACCCAATAAAATGAGCAATCCTATCAATTTCCAAACCTCAACATCAAGTATTTTTTGATGTCCTATACTCGGGATTAGTGCATCGATCTTTAACGCATACCACGGAAATACATCGTTGTATAGCTCATCTAAATTGCGCATGGTTTCTGCAGAATAATACCAATTACCACCTATTTTCTCTACAGAGATTAGTGGCATTTTCACAGGAAACAACACATACTTGTGAAGATTTGTATTTGCTATGGTATCTTTATAATTGGGGTCCTTAGAAATAGTATTGAAATCAACGAGTAGTCCTTTTCCATCCAATAGTTGTTTTAACATCAAAGCTGCTTTCTCTGCATCCTTCGATGTATTCGGTGCAATGACTTTGGCAGCTTTCGCTGGTTCATATGAGTCTGACTGTAAAAAATAAAGATGGGTATACACCGTTGCATTTGGGCTACTTAGATTTACATCTACAGACTCTTGCGCATTGATGATGAACGAAGAAATCAACAAGAAAAACAACACAAATTTTTTCATATTCACTGCGATTATAATTGTTAAAGAAATATTAAAAGAACACTCAAAGTTAAACCTTTTGATATATCTAATGTCAAACAAGCAGACGAAATAACAATTTAAATTTAAAAAGATGAAAAACATATTATTTCTAGTAGCATTTCTACTAACGGCCACTGCAGGGTTTTCACAAAAAAGAAAACAACTACATCGAGTAAATTCAGTAAAATTGGAGCAACGCAGAACCCTTGCTGTAAAAAAATTAACCTTACAATTAGACTTGAATCAGCGTCAAGCGAAAAGAGTCAAAGCGCTCATGAAAGAGCTATCAACCGAAAGAATGACTCGACAATTGAAAGCAAGAAAAATGCGGTTGCAGCAACGAGAAAAACGCAT
>JBELDQ010000119.1:0-3016 GCA_042094215.1 Polaribacter sp.
GTTAAATACATGCCAATATTGTTTTAAATGATTTTTATGTACATCAATGATGTTTTCATTGAAGTGGCAAATATACATTATTTTTTATTGTTGTAGCGAATTTAATAGGCAATTTAAAATTGAAATATAGGGGCTAAATATGTGACTTAAAAGGGGTTAAATGAAAAAAGAGCCGAAAGGCTCTTTTTTTATTTTCTAATAGGGTTGTTTTGAATTAAATCTATGTAGAGATTGATTTGTTCCTTTAAGTGTTTACGTTCGTAAATACCATCTAAAAATCCGTGTTCTAGTAAAAATTCGGAGCGTTGGAACCCTGCAGGTAAATCTTTACCTGTTGTGTCTTTTACAACTCTCGGGCCAGCAAATCCAATTAAAGCATTGGGTTCTGCTATGTTAATATCACCAAGCATTGCATATGAAGCAGTAGTTCCCCCCGTTGTAGGATCAGTACATAAAGAAATATACGGAATTTTAATTTCTGCTAATTGTGCCAATTTAGAGGAGGTCTTTACCAATTGCATTAAAGATAACGAAGCTTCTTGCATACGTGCTCCTCCAGATTTTGAAATCATTAAAAAAGGAACTTTATGCTCAATAGAATGATTGATTGCTCTTGCAATTTTTTCTCCTACCACAGATCCCATAGAACCTCCAATAAAAGAAAAATCCATTGCAGCAATTACCAAGTCTTTACCGAGAGATTTTCCAACAGCCGTTCGGACCGCATCGTGTAAATTGGTTTTTTCTTTAGCTGCTTTTAAGCGATCCGGGTATTTTTTAGTGTCTTCAAATTTTAAAGGGTCAACAGAGGTTAACTTTTCGTTGAGTTCTGTAAATTCATTATTGTCAAAAAATAACTCAAAGTACTCTTTACTTCCAATTCTTACATGATATCCATCTTCTGGACTAACATATAGGTTCTTCTTTAATTCTTCTGTATCTATAATTTTGCCGCTAGGAGTTTTATACCACAATCCCCTAGGAGTATCTTTTTTGTCCTCGGTAGGTGTGTGAATCCCTTTGTCTTTTCTTTTAAACCAAGCCATACGATGAAGTTGTTTTAAATGTTATAATATAATCGGCTAAATTAAACTATCTGACGGATTAAGCAAGTGTATTTACGTTGTTTAAATCTTCAAATGATTGCTTCAAACGATTTTTAAAGGTTATTTCTCCTTCTCGAACCCATTTTCTTGGGTCGTAGTATTTTTTATTTGGAATTTCTGCGCCTTCCGGATTTCCAATTTGAGTTTTTACATATTCCGCTTTCGAATGCATATAATCTCTTACTCCTTCTGTAAACGCAAATTGTAAGTCAGTGTCAATATTCATTTTTATAACGCCATAACCAATAGCCTCTCTAATTTCTTCTAATGTGGAACCAGATCCTCCATGAAAAACAAAGTCTATAGTGTTCTGTGGAACATGATATTTTTCAGAGATATGCGCTTGAGAATTCTTTAAAATCTTTGGAGTTAATTTCACATTTCCTGGTTTGTAAACTCCATGAACATTTCCAAATGCAGCTGCAATTGTAAAATTCGGACTTACTTTCATGAGTTCTTCATAAGCAAAAGCTACTTCTTCTGGTTGTGTGTATAATTTAGAAACATCCACATCTGTGTTGTCAACACCATCTTCTTCTCCTCCAGTAATTCCTAATTCTATTTCTAAGGTCATTCCAATTTTGCTCATTCTAGCAAGGTATGTTTTGCATATTTCAATGTTCTCCTCAATAGGCTCCTCAGATAAATCAATCATATGAGAACTGTATAAAGGTTTTCCTGTTTCTGCGAAATGTTGTTCACTTGCCTCTAATAAACCGTCAATCCAAGGTAATAGTTTTTTAGCTGCATGATCTGTATGCAAGATGACAGGGATTCCATAAGCCTCTGCCATTAAGTGTACGTGTTTTGCACCTGCAATGGCTCCAGCAACTGCCGCTTTTTGATGCTCATTCGATAAACCTTTCCCTGCATTGTAGCAAGCTCCTCCGTTAGAAAACTGTATGATTACTGGAGCATTTAAATCTTTAGCTGTTTCTAGAACGGCATTGATTGTTGGTGATCCAATTACATTTACCGCTGGAAGTGCGAATTTTTTTTCTTTTGCTAATTTAAAGATCTCTTGAACTGCTGCTCCTGTTGCAACTCCGGGTTTTATTAAATGATTCATGAAGTGTTGTTTGTGTTAAAAAAAACTGTGTAGACAAAACTAGGCAATTTTTAAATAAATGAATCCTGTTTTTTTTTATAAATAACGAAAACGTTATCGATTGTTTTATTTATTAGAATGGATAGTTTATACCTATGTTATATACAGCGTTATTGAAATTGAAGTTTCTAAACCATTTGTTACCCATCAAATAAGGTTCATGTGTTTTAAATCCAATATCTAATCGTAAAATTAAAAAGTTGAAATCATACCGGGCTCCAAATCCAGAGCCAACTGCAAGTTGTTTTAAAGAGGATACGCTATTAAATTTAGCTGTTTCATCTACAAAACTAGAGTTTGAGATATCCCAGATATTTCCAGCATCAATAAATAAAGCACCTTTTAGGTTGCTAATTAAATCGAAGCGATATTCCAAACTCGTTAAAAATTTGAAGTTTCCTACATTGAACTCCAATCCGGGAGGAGATGAGCCTAAACCTAATTCATAGGTTTTCCAAGCACGAATGTCATTTGAGCCACCTGCAAAATAGCTCTTCGTAAAAGGGATGTCCGATTTGCCATATGCTACTACAGCGCCTAGAAAAGATCTAAATCCTATCACTGAATTTGAAGAAACGTCCCAAAACTTTTTATACTCAATGTCTGTCTTGAAATATTGGGCAACGGGTGTATCTGCTATTGTCTTTACACCGTTTTCATTTGTTTTTTTGCTTGCCAATGATACAAGGTTTCCGGCATTGGCAATTCTAATTTTGAAGAATGAAAAGTTATTGTCTTTGTAGTTTTTTTGATTGCTGTAGGTATACGTATATGCTATTGTAGGGATAATAAAATTTGAAGA
>JBELDQ010000119.1:3116-6914 GCA_042094215.1 Polaribacter sp.
TTTTCATTAAACCTCCACTTGTAGTTTATATTTGCATTGATTGTTTGTCTATCTAAGCCTATGTTTTTTTGAATCGCTGTACCCACAGAGAATAATGTCTTTGGAGACATTCTCTTTGGAACTAAACTGTTTAATCCGAAAGGTGCAAAAAATCGCGGTATTTCAAGTGAAAGGTCCACTCCTAATTCCCAAGCATTAAAGAAGCCACTCGTGCTTCCTGCTTGGTTGGATGTGTTGAAAAATGAACCTGTAAAGGAGAATTTAAAGACTTCAGCTCCTTTAAATAAATTTCTATTTGCTGCAGAGAATTTAGCAGAAATCCCAAGTGCTCTAATATTTGAGTGGGTGAGCTCTGTTTCTGCACCGATTGAATATTTTTCTCGTGGTGTCAATCGAATATTGGCTATCAAAAAATTAGTGTTGGGTATTGGGGTGTAATCAATATTGACTGCCTTAAAGTTGTTTAGAGACCTTAGGTGATTTCGAGTTAAATTACGCAAGGTGTCTGAGTATATTTGATTTGGTTGTATCAGAATGGACTCCGCTAAATATTTAGGGTTGTATTTTATTTTGTTGTGCGAAAAGAATGTGATGCCATTGTGGGAAATTGAATCCAAGGAGGGCCTATTTCTTTCATTGTGAGTGTAATCTGTGTATACTTGTACTTTCGCGATTTTTTGAATTTGAAAAGGTCTCTCTGTTTTCTTACCTTTTATAGTCTCAATGGTGTTTTCGGAAATGGTTGTGATGACATTTGTTTTGAGACCTAGTGTATCTATTTGGTCAAAATAGATGTAGCTATCAGAAAAATTATAAATTCCAGAGTTTCTAAAAAGTTTAACAATTCTATTGACTTCATTGATGAGGTTTTGTTCGTTGTATTGATCCCCTTTGCGTAAAAAAGTGTTTGTCGTGTCCCTCTCATAAATAGCTTGTAGTGTAGATGAGGGAATCACCGTCTTGAGAGAATCTAGAAATAGCGCTTTATTTTTCTTGATAACATACGTAATTGCGCCTTTTTTTTCTTTGAGAGAATCTTTTATAGCCTCAACAGTATTGTTCCAGTAGCCAATAGTTTTAAAATAGATATTTAAATTTTTTACGGTCTTTTTTGTTTTAAAATCATCAATTACTACAGGGGATTCTCCATTCTTTAAAAACCAATTATTGAGTCTTATTTGTGATTTAGCAACCCCAATGCTTTGTTTTTCTGAGAACGTTTTTTTTAAGAAATTGTATTTTTTTGGGTTGCGTTCTCCCCATTCCTTGGCTGTTTTAGAAATCTCCGGATTACCGATATTATAAAAGTATAGTGAAAGAGGTAGGCCTAAAACTCTTGTGTTTGGTTTTTGTAGTACATAGTCATTTAATGCAATGTCTCTGTTTTTTTTACCATCTATAAGCAATGTAGCTGTTTTTAGTAACTGCTCTTTTTCTGTAATTCTTTTGGTAGAATTGCACGAGGAGACACCTAAGATGATAAAAAAATAAAAAGAAACTTTTTTCATTAGCTTTGTACAGACAACTATTCGTTTCAAAAGTACTATTTTTAGACGGGTTTTCTAATTTAAAATGAATTAATGAGTTTATCAAAAAATCATATAAAACTTATAACAAGTTTACGACAAAAAAAGTATCGACAAAAACATAAATTATTTGTTGCAGAGGGGGTTAAAGTTATAGAGGAGTTGATGAATTCTAGTTTTGAAATTGAAAAATTATTTGCTACTCAAGATTATACAACTGGTGATAAAGATATTCAGATAGTCCCTGTTTCCGATGTTGAGTTAAAGAAAATTAGTCAATTAAAATCTCCAAATAAAGTATTGGGCCTGTTTAAGATACCAAGACAAGCTGTGGTTCCGAATAACGGATTAATTGTTGCATTAGATGATGTTAATGATCCTGGTAATTTGGGAACAATTATTAGATTGTGTGATTGGTTTGGTATTTCTAAATTGGTTTGTTCGTTAAATACGGTAGATTGCTTTAATCAAAAAGTGGTACAAGCTTCTATGGGGTCTTTGTCAAGGGTGTCAATTGTTTATGAAGATTTAATTCCTTTTTTAGAGGTTTCCAAATTGCCAAGTTTTATTGCCGATATGGATGGAGAAAACGTATACAATACCAAGTTGCCTAAAGAGGCTGTCTTAATTATGGGAAATGAAGCTAACGGTGTTTCAAATCAGATTAGAAATATAGTAGACAGAAAAATTTGTATCCCTAGATTTGGTGCTATTCAGCAAACCGAAAGTTTAAATGTGGCAACGGCAACAGCTATTTTGCTGAGTGAATTTAAAAGATAGTTACTCCTAGAGTTATTCAAAAGCAAAATTTAGAAATATGCCTCGAGTTCCCAAGAAATTGATAGGAGCTGTCCACTGACTATTATTATCGTCATCGTATTTTAATTCATTGTTTAAAGCAAACACACCTCTAATGGAGGGAGATAGTTTAAAGTAACTTAAGTAAATATCAATACCAATTCCAACTTCATACATGAAGTTAACCGGTTTCATCCTAAATTCACCTCCGTTGTTGTCATTTGTATTTTTGTGATTGCTCGAGAAGTTGTAGTCTAAAGAAAGTCCCCCCAAAAGAAAGGGTCTTACATTGTCCATTCTATCAGTACTTAGTTTTAGAACTATAGGCACATGCAAATACGTAGAGCTAATTTCTCGAATGCTATCGCTTTTTGAAGTGAGATGTGTAAAAGCTAAAACTTTTGAATTACTCACTAATCCGGGCTCAAAACGCAGATTGACATTTTTGTGCAGGCGCAAATCAGCAATCAAACCAACGTTAAAACCATTTGAAGGTGTTACACTTACGTTGCTATTGATGTAGTTGCTTTCTCTGTAGTCTATCTTAAAGTCATTTTGATTTAGCCCCAAATAAAATCCATAATGAATCAATCTTTTATCAAAATTGGGTTTGTTAATCACTCTATCATATTGAGAGAATGAAATACTCGAGACTAGAATTAAAATTCCTGTAAATACGAACTGTAGTTTTTTCATTTTACTTGGTAGCTATGTATATAGAGGCTACTCCAAAGGTTACGGGTTTGTCTATCGCAGTAGTAAACCCATTTTTCAGTAAAATATTGTTAAATTTTTCTCCAAATGGAAAAGAATTTGCAGATTCTGATAAATAGGAATAGGCAACTTTGTCTTTAGAGAATAGCTTTCCAATGATTGGTAAAATTACAGCTGTATGAAAACGATACCCTTGTTTGTAAGGGAATTTTGTAGGTACAGATGTTTCCAATACAACAAGGGTGCCACTTGGTTTTAAAACACGTCTAATTTCTGTAAGTCCTTTGTCTAGGTTCGCAAAATTACGAACACCAAAAGAAACCGTAATGGCATCAAAGGTATTGTCATCAAATGGCATGTTTTCAGAATCACCAACAATCATGTCAATGGTATCAGATAGATTTTGTTTTCCAATTTTTTGCTTGCCAACTTCTAGCATTCCGCTAGAAATATCGAGTCCAACAACTCTATCTGGGTTTAAACCCGCCATCATTATCGCCAGATCACCTGTTCCTGTGGCAATGTCTAAAATTTGTTTGGGATTGGTTTTTCCAATAATTTGAACAACTTTTTTACGCCATTTAACATCAATTCCAAAAGAAATTACCCTATTTAAATCGTCGTAGTTTTTTGAAATTGTATCAAACATTTGAGCAACTTGCTCTTTTTTTCCTTTGTCTGAATCTTTGTATGGTTTAATGTGCTCTGCTGACATAATGTTATCCGTTAATGGCTACAACTTCATTTATTTGATTTGGTA
>JBELDQ010000120.1:0-6867 GCA_042094215.1 Polaribacter sp.
CAACTCTTCTTTGGTCATTTCCATAGAGGTTGAAATATCTTTATCAGCAATCATATTTAACAACGCTTTGTCTTGCGCTCTCCCAATCCTCATAGCTTCATCATATCCCATGCCTGCATTGAAGGTCACCATAGAATATTTGGAAAAATATACCGTTGGAAAGTTTTTTTCAAGATCCATTTCTATTTTTCGCTTTTGCTTAAATAAGGGATTTGCCACATGATCTCTCATTTCGTAATAATTTTCAACAGCTAAATCTCCAATGGCATCAGTATCTACTTTTCTAGCCTTTTCATAGGCTTTAAATACAGCACCCCATGCACCCAATTCTTGATCTAGTATTTGATCAAACACCACAACATCTTCAAAAGAAGCGTTCATCCCCTGACCGTAAAAAGGAACAATTGCATGGGCTGCATCTCCAAAAATTAAGGTTTTATCCTTATGCGACCATGGAGAACATTTTATAGTTCCCAAAGGTCCTGTTGGATTGTTTGCAAATTCTTCAGTTATATTCGGGATCAAAGCCAATGCATCTGGAAATTGTTCTTGAAAAAAGGCCTGTATTTTTTCTTCCGAATCCAGTCCTTTAAAATTGTATATGCCCTCTTCATTTGCTAAAAATAGGGTCACCGTAAAACTACCATCCATATTCGGCAATGCTATTAGCATATAGTCTCCACGTGGCCATATGTGCAAATGGTCTTTACTTATTTGATGGTTTCCATTTTTGTTTGCTGGAATTTCAAGCTCCTTATAACCATGAGTCAGATACATCTGAGAATGACTAAATAAGAATTTACGCTCTAGATAGTAACTTTTACGCAATATAGAGCCTGCTCCGTCAGTTCCAAAAATAACATCACTAGCAACAGTGGTTTTTTCTTTGGTTGTATAATTTTCAAATTCTGCTGTGGAGTGCTCAATGGCGACAGCAGTGCATTTCTGATTGAAATAAATAGTTACATTTGGATGCTTTTCTGCTTCCGTTAATAACAGTCCATTCAAATCTCCTCTAGAAATAGAATTGATAGCCTCTCCAGCTCTACCTGAATAATTTGAAGCAAATGTATTCCCTTCAATGTCATGTACTAAACGTCCATACATTGGAATACAAATTTCACGTGCCTTGTCTGCTACACCAACCAATTCCAATGCCTTAAACCCTCTATCTGAAAGCGACAAATTAATAGATCTTCCTGCAGCAATATCTGTCGTTCGCAAATCAGGTCTCCCTTCATACACCGCAACCTTATAGCCTCTTTGCGCCAAGCGCAGCGCCAACAATGAACCGCATAAACCTGCTCCTATTATTAGTATATTTTCTTTTGTACTCATCTATTTTATAAACTTGATATTACGTCGTTTTAATTGAACTAAAATTTTCTTCTAAGCGTAAAACAAACACTCGAACCACTTATAAAAGTGTTTTCAAGACAGTCACCATTCGAAATACATCTTCAAAGCTATTATACATGGGTACCGGTGCGCAACGAATCACATCCGGCTCTCGCCAATCTGTAATAATGTTATTTTCGGTTAGTTTAGCATGCAGGGTTTTATCAGCGTTTTTCACCTGAATAGATAGCTGACACCCCCGTTCTTTGGGGTTTGAAGGTGTGATAATTCGTATGCTATCAGATCCTATTTGGTTGATTAAATACTCGAAATATCCTGTTAATTTTTCTGATTTTTTCCGCAAAGCATCCATTCCCACCGCTCCAAACATATCTAACGAAGCTTTAATGGCTGCCATAGACAATATTGGTGGATTAGACAATTGCCAACCCTCTGCTCCTGGCATCACATCAAAAGGCTGACGCATATTAAAACGCGTTTCTTTATTGTGATTCCACCAGCCAGCAAAACGAGGCAAATCTTTGTTATGCGCATGTCTCTCATGAACAAACAACCCTCCTAAACTTCCTGGCCCTGAATTCAAATATTTATAGGTACACCAAGCTGCAAAATCTACTCCTGAATCATGCAATTCAGGAGAAACATTGCCCACTCCATGTGCCAAATCTATGCCCACAAAACATTGCTTTGAATGCCCAATTTCAGCAATTCGCTTGAGATCGAGATATTGTCCTGTATAATAATTTACACCTCCAATTAACAGCAAGGCTACTTCATCTCCTTGTTCAGCAATAATATGCTCTAAATCTTCTATACGCAATAGCTCTTCACCTTCTCTAGGCTTCCAAGAGATCAGTCCTTCTTCTGCATCAAATCCATGAAATTTCAATTGAGATTCTACTGCATATCTATCAGATGGAAATGCATCTGATTCTATGACGATTTTATACTTCTCTTTGGTCGGCTGATAAAAGGAGGCCATTAACAAATGTAAATTCGTTGTTAAGGTATTCATCACAACCACTTCCAAAGGCTTTGCTCCCACAATTTTCGCCATATTATCGGTCAACAACTCATGATAGGACAACCAAGGATTCCTAGCTTCAAAATGCCCCTCTACTCCAAAACTAGCCCAATCATCTAATTCTTGCTGCATGTACTTTTGAGTGTTTTTGGGCTGTAAACCCAAAGAATTCCCTGTAAAATACAACCAATCTTTTCCATTTTTATCTTTGGGAATGTGAAACTCATTTCGCAAATGTGCGAGTTCATCATGTTTATCTTGCTCCTGCGCGTAGGCTAAATTATTCTGATACATCTTTATATATTTCTTTAAGAAACCGAGTCTTAAATGATTCTAAATATACGGTTTTAAAAATCACTTTTAAATCAAACAACTATATTGTTTCACTATGTAAAACAGTGTTTTATAAATTTACAAATTTATCTTATATTAGCCAAACATGATTTTATAAAAAATGTATGGAAACGACCCCCAATAACCTAAACCAATCAATACTGAAAGCTTTTAAGCTTTTAGCCGCGTTTACCTCTGAAAAAAAAGAATGGGGTGTTCGAGAATTAGCACTAAAATCTGGATATAACAAAAGCACTACCTATCGCTTGCTACACACATTGGCCTCCCTAGATGTTGTTCAGCAAAACGACAATGAAAAATACAGTCTAGGCAGCAGACTATTCGAATTAGGCAATCGCGTACCACTGTATCAATCTTTAATAAATGCAACAAAACTTCCTATTCGCGACATCGCAACAGATATCGAAGAAACAGTGCTTTTTGGCATCCTAAAAGACAACCAAGTATTCTACATTAGCAAAGCAGAAAGTATTCAAGGATTAAAAATCAGCACTTCCATTGGCTCCTACCAACCCCTGCATGCAACAGCTATTGGAAAAGTACTACTAGCATATTGCTCAGAAGTACAGCGTAAAAACGCACTCAAGAGCATCATATTTCACCCATACACAAAAAACACGATTACACAGAAGAAAGTGCTTCTAAAAAGCATAGAAGAAGTGAAAGCACAAGGCTATGCCTTGGACATGGAAGAATTTGAAATGGGCTTAATATGTGTTGCCATTCCTATATTCAATAAAAAAAATGAATTCATTGGAAGCATTAGTGCATCTGGTCCATTGAGTAGATTTGAACAAAAAAAAGTGCAAAACTACATCTCGATTCTTCAAAACGGAGCACAGAAAATTAACATATAAATACCGAACGTATTTTGTATTTTAGCAATACAACCTAGCAAACACTCTATTCATAAATTTTACAATCTATTCAATGAAACTGCGCAACATTCTATATCTATCACTCGCTTTCTTAACCACATTTGCTTGCAAGAATACAAACCAAGATATGGTCGCATTCCAGCACTTGTACTCAAGCATCAAAAAGCAACATGCTCCAGACAAAAGAGTTGTCTTGTTTGATATCAAACCTACGCTAAAAAACAATACTATTTTCTTAACAGGAGAAACGACCTCTCAAAAAGGAATCGCTCTTTTACTAGATAGTCTAAAACAACAAAACATTACTTTTAAAAATAACATTAGAGTTTTACCTGACACTGCGGTAGGAAAAAAAATTCATGCACTAGGGAACAACTCAGTCATCAACATCAGATCTTTCCCTAAACACAGTGCAGAACTTGGCACTCAAGGCCTGTTAGGCATGGAATTGAAGGTCTTAGATAAAAAAGGAGATTGGTACAGAGTACAAACCCCCGACAACTATATTTCTTGGGTTGATAAGGGAGGCATTCTAAGACTAACTCCTCAAGCACTTCAACAATGGCAAGAAACTAAAAAACTAATTTACACCAACAATACAGGTTTTGTGTACTCAAAAAAAGACGCCAACTCGAGTATCGTCTCAGATATTGTATTTGGAGGCATGCTTGCATTGATCAAAGAACACAAAGATTTTTATGAGGTTTCCTATCCCGATCAAAGAGTTGGCTATCTCAAAAAGTCCGAAGCTAGATTGTATAGAGATTGGTTAAAAAACAATACTTCGACTTCTGCCTCGATAGAGATTGCTGCAAAGAGCATGTTAGGAGCTCCTTATTTATGGGGAGGAACTTCCACAAAAGGAAATGACTGTAGTGGATTCACAAAAACAGTGTATCTTATGAACGGCTTTATCATTCCTAGAGACGCCTCGCAACAAATACACGCAGGCGCCGTTGTTGATGACACATTAGAATTCAAAAACCTTGAGAAAGGCGATCTGTTATTTTTTGGAACACCGGCAAAAGAGGGCAAAAAACAACGTGTAACTCACGTAGGAATTTGGCTAGGCAATGCAAAAGGAGAGTTCATTCACGCTTCTGGAAATGTTCACCTTAGCTCCATTAATGAAGATGAAGAGCACTTCGATGCATTTAATAAAAATAGGTATCTAGGAAGCAGACGTTACTTAAACACAACAGACACAAACATCATACATCTAAAGAATTTTAAGGTAAAACCATAAAAAAACGCCGAGCTATGCTCGGCGTTTTTTTATATCATAGTGCATTAATACAAGACTCGAAATTTTATCGTTCCTGCTACATCTTTTAACTTTTTTATTACTTTAGGATTGTAGTCTTTATCAAGATCGGTAATTACGTACCCCACCTTATCATCAGTAGATAAATATTGTCCTGTAATGTTCATATCAAACTCTGCCAACACTTTGTTTATTTTAGCCATTACACCTGGCACATTTTTATGAATATGCAAAAAACGATGCGCATTGCTATGGTTTGGCAATCTAATATTCGGGAAATTAACTGCATCTACTGTATTACCTGAGTTGATGTATGCCATCATTTTACCAGGAACAAAATCTGCAATATCTTTTTGAGCCTCTTCTGTACTCCCCCCAACATGAGGTGTTAAAATCACATTGTCCAACCCTTTTAAATCTGTATAAAAATCGCCATTCTTTGCTGGCTCCTCCGGATAAACATCTACTGCTGCTCCGGCAATTGCTCCGCTTTTCAAGGCTGCTGTTAACGCTGCGATATCTAACACAAAACCACGTGAAAGATTCACCAAATACCCCCCTGGCTTCATTTGATCTATTTCCTTTTGTCCTATAAAATTTTTATTTGAGGGATTGTCATCTATATGTAAGGTAATCACATCAGAAATAGCTAGGAGCTGAGAAAGCTCATGCACTTTCGTTGCATTTCCCAGAGCCAATTTATCTTCAATATCATAATAATACACATCCATACCGAGTGCCTCGGCTAAAACAGACAATTGCTTACCAATATTGCCATATCCAATAATTCCTAGTTTCTTCCCTCTAACTTCTCTAGAGCCTTGCGCTGTCTTATTCCATTGCCCGTTGTGCAATTCTGTGCTTCGCTTAAAAACACTTCGCATCAGCATAATAATTTCTCCAATTGCCAATTCTACCACAGAACGCGTATTGCTGTAAGGAGCATTAAAAACAACCACGCCGTTTTCTTTACACACCTCTAAATCTATTTGTTTTGTACCAATACAAAAAGCACCAACAACCATCAACTTTTCCGCCGCTTCAAGCACTCTTCTTGTTACCTTAGTTTTAGAACGAATTCCAAGTACATGGACGTCCTTTATGCGCTCTATCAACTCGTCTTCGGACAAACTCCTACTCACAGTTTCTACCGTAAAACCATCTTTTGACAACTTATCAAAAGCATCTGGATGTACATTTTCTAATAGTAATATTTTTATCCGATTCTTAGGATACGAAATACTTCTTGTTAATTTGTTCACATATAAAAACTCATCTAAATTTGGAGCTATATGATCTGCGCTTTGCATGGTTTTATCTCTGGAAATATTTTCTGTATATGCAAAAAACTTATGTGCAACACCCGCTTCTTTTGTGACCGCATCACTATAACCATCCCCAATAACCTGAATCTCACCTTCCAAATTTAAATCTTTCAAGCACTGAATCTTTCCATTGTGCTGAGACAATGGATTCTCTCTATCAAAACCAACGATGGCATCGTCTTGATCAAACTCAAAAGTATTCGCATACACCCTGCCTGCCTCAATATTGTACGCTGCAACAATAGGCACAATAAACTCTTTAAACCCTGCCGAAATAACATAAATATCATCCGCATGTTTTTCGAAAAAATCTTTATTCTTCTCTATAGAAACAGAAACTTGCTTTCTTAACTCTACGACCAAACCTTCTAAATCTGCCTTCGTTGCGTCCAATAATCGAATCCTTTTCTCTAAAGATTCCGTAAAGGAAATTTCTCCATCAATACCAAGGTTTGTTATTGCTACAATCTCCTTAATAATAGCCTCTTTTTTGGGGTTATTAACTAAAGTGATTTCCGCCAATACATCTAGCGCCTCTACTTTTGTTAAGGTACTATCGAAATCGAAAATAAAATTTCTTCTTTTGGTATTCGTCTCCATCGTCATAACTGTTGTTGTTGTTGTTGTTGTTGTTGTTGTTGTTGTTGTTGTTGTTGTTGTTGT
>JBELDQ010000121.1:0-6814 GCA_042094215.1 Polaribacter sp.
CTGACAATTTTTAGATTGTCTACCTCCCACACTAACCTTATACAATACCGTTGTAAAAATTGTTAAAACTCATTAAAACAAATATGAATTTTCATGTAAAAAGGAAGAATATATGAATGGAACTTCTTTAGAACTGTTTTTTATAGACGGAAAACCAGATGGAATGTTAACTGCTGAAGTATTTGGTTGGACTGGCCATGTATTAGTAGCTCCAAGAACAAGACTTCTCGATGCACTTAAGCGAATAGAAAGTTCTTACACCGGAGTTTATATTTTATTAGGTGACGCTGAGGGTGAACCTCTTGCTTACATAGGTGAGGGAGAAAATATTGCAAATCGTATAAAAAGCCATGATGCAAAAAAAGATTGGTGGACTAAAGCAGTATTGATAACATCTGCTGCTAACAATTTACATAAAGCTCATGTGCAATATTTAGAATCAAGACTTGTTCAATTAGGGATTAGCGCCTTGAATGTCAAATTGGAAAATAGCACGAATCCCAATTTACCTGGCTTATCCGAAGCTGCTCGCTCCAATATGGAATCATTTATTGACCAGTTATTAATGATCCTTCCTGCAATCCGTGTCGATATATTTACCAGTAAAACCAAAGCTGATATACCCGAGAGAAAAAACCAATCTGAAAATTTGGATGAGGTGCCTATTTTTGAATTGACTTTAAAAAAAGAAGGTATTAAGGCTACCGCGATACTTGAAGATGGTGAGTTTATAGTACAAAAGGGCTCTTTAGCAAGAGGAGAATATATTGGTGACCGAAGTGAAAAATCATACTATTGGAAATATTACGACAAGTTGGTTGAGCAAAGGGTTTTAGCAGAAAAAGGAAAACACAAAGTATTCACCAAAAGTTATTCATTCTCTAGCACAAGTGCTGCGGGAGCTGTTTGTAATGGTAGGTCAACGGCTGGACCAATTGCCTGGAAAGTGAAAGGAACAAAGCAAACTTATAAAGCCTGGGAAGCTGCTAGATTAGCTGAGGATTAACTTTAATAAATAGTAAAACTCAGTACAATAAGGTGTATAGAGCATATTACGTGTTACGCACCATACACAGATCGTTTTATACAAGCTGAAAAAACTACATGAAAGAGAGCATAGACAAATTCGTAAAATACGCATCAAGCTTAGATGGTGATGAGAAAGGTGAAGCACAAGTCTTTTGCGACAGACTTTTTCAAGCTTTTGGACACGATGGATACAAAGAAGCTGGAGCGACACTCGAATTCCGAGTAAAATCAAAGAAGAAAACTAATTTCGCTGACTTGCTCTGGGGTGACCGTGTACTGATTGAAATGAAGAAAAAAGGTGCTCAGCTTCCAAGCCACCGTACACAGATTTTTGATTATTGGTGGAAGCTCAGACCAAATCAACCCAAGTATTCGATTCTATGCAATTTCAAAGAGTTCATCATATATGATTTTGCTATACAAGATGAGCCGCTTGATCGCATAAAACTAGAAGATCTCCCTGACCGTTATACTGCTTTTAATTTCATGTTGCCTAAGGCAGCAACCCCAATTTTTGAAAACAATCTTGAAGAGGCGACAAGGGAAACTGCTGACTTAGTTGCCAAAGTCTTTAATTCTTTATTAGAAAGGGGAGAAAACAGAGACCGTGCCCAACGGTTTATACTGCAATCCATCTTTACAATGTTTGCTGAAGATTATCAGCTTTTACCTAAAGACATCTTTACACAAATTCTACTGGATTGCAAAAGTGGACAAGGCAATTCTTACGACTTGATTTATTCGCTGTTTCAACAGATGAATACAAAGGAACAGCCAAGAGGAGGTCGATTCAAGGAAGTACAATATTTTAATGGAGGTTTGTTTGCAAATCCGGAATCTATGGAGCTAACTGATGATGAATTGTCTATGCTTCATGATACTGCTACACAAAAATGGAACAAAGTAAACCCTGCTATTTTCGGAACTATTTTCCAGAGCAGTATGGGAGAAAAGGAACGCCATGCTTTTGGTGCTCATTTTACAACCGAGTTGGATATTCTTAAAATAGTTTATCCTACCATCATTCAACCCTGGCGCGAAAAAATTGTAAAAGCCAAAACATTAAAAGATATGAAGCAACTCCGCAGGGAGTTAGCAGAATTTAATGTTCTCGACCCCGCTTGTGGTAGTGGTAATTTCCTTTATGTTGCTTTTCGAGAGTTAAAAAGGGTTGAAATGGAATTGCTCAATAAAATTCATACGGCGTATCCGAAAAGTGCTTATGAAATAGGCACACAATCCATTGTGAGCATCAAGCAGTTTCATGGAATGGACCTCAATCGGTTTGCTGTTGAACTGGCAAAAGTCACACTCATGTTGGCTAAAGAAATTGCCATAAAAGAAACACGAGATTGGGTAGATACCATGCAGATTGGAATTGGTTTTCAAATGGAAGAAACCTTGCCATTGGACAATATGGATGAAAATATTCTTTTTGCCGATGCCTTGTTCACAGACTGGACGGAAGTTGATGTAATTATTGGGAACCCTCCTTATCAGTCAAACAAAAACATGCAGGAGGAATACGGTGGGGAATATGTAAACAAAGTTCATAATGCATATCCAGATGTTCCCGGACGCGCTGATTATTGTGTGTATTGGTTTTACAAAGCACATAAAGTATTGAAAGAAGGTGGGTTTGCCGGACTGATTGGAACGAATACCATACGACAAAACTACAGTAGAGAAGGTGGATTAGACTACATCTGTAAAAATAATGGAGTGATTTTCAATGCTGTTTCTTCTCAGCCTTGGTCTGGTGATGCAGTTGTCTTTGTTTCTATCGTAAATTGGACTAAGGGGAAATTTGACGGCAAGCAAAAACTCTACGTTGAGGATAAAAAAGGGGTACAAATTGAATATGAGGTACCAGTTATTAATAGTAGCCTTTCATTAAATACGGATGTGTCAGAAGCAAAGGTTTTGGATATTAACAGAAATCCCAAAAAGGTTTTTCTAGGTCAAACACATGGTCATGCAGGCTTTTTGTTACCAATTTCAGATGCACACGCGATTTTGGCAGAATCTGATAGTTGCAATGCCGTTCTAAAACCAATCTTGATAGGTAGGGAACTTGTTGCCTCAAAAAGAAGTCAACCCAACCGATATGTTATAGATTTTACTGGAATTGACATATTGGAAGCAGCAAGTTATTCGGGTCCATTTAATAAAATAAAAGAGACAGTACTTCCAGATAGAGAGAAAAAAGCTAATGAACAAGAGCAAAAGAATAAAGAGTTACTGGAAAAAAATTCGAAAGCTAAGGTAAATAAACACCATATTAATTTTTTGAAAAGTTGGTGGCAACTTTCCTATGGAAGGAAAGGTATGAAAGCTGAACTATCAAAAATTAGCAGGTTTGTGGCTTGTTCAAGAGTGTCAGCACGTCCTATTTTTGAATTTATATCATCAGATATTAATCCTAATGATTCGATAATGGTCTTTGCCTACGAAGATGATTATACTTTTGGTATAATTCAATCTTCAATTCATATTGCTTGGTATCATGAAAAAGGGGCTACACTAAAAGGAGACCCAAGCTATACACCAAATACAATTTGGGATACTTTTCCTTTTCCACAAAATCCAAAGCTGGCTGATGTTAAGAATGTAGCCGTTGCTGCGAATGATTTGAGAGATAAGCGAAATGAAATAATGAACAAACACAATTATACGCTCCGTGATATTTATCGCATTCTGGAAGAACCGGGAGCTAATCCTTTAAAGGATGTTCACCAAAAACTAGATGAGGCCGTTTTAACTGCCTATGGTTTTGGAAAACGAAAAGACTTGCTTGCCCAACTTTTGGAACTAAATTTTGAGGTTGCAGATAAAATTGAAAAAGGAAAGGAAGTACAAGGTCCGGGTTTGCCCAAATGCGTCAAAAACAAAAAGGAATTTGTGAGTAAGGGTTGTGTTAAAATGATAAAAGAATAAAAACCAGTATAAATCAATTTATAAATGGTATTAAATCGAACACTTATACTAAACGTTGTGCGCAAGGAATGTAAAACTAACTATTAATAAGAAATGTTGTTTTACCCAAAGTACTAATGATGTATCGAAATTATGAGTAGAAATTTACAAAAAAGAGCATCAAAGTTTATTGAGAAATCAATAAAAATACATAATGGTAATTATGATTACTCAAAAGTTGATTATTTAGGTAACCATAAAAAAGTTTGTATAATTTGCCCCGAACATGGAGAGTTTTATCAAACACCAGGTAATCATTTATCTGGAAAATCATGTTTGAAATGTGCAAGGCAAAGAGTGAGTCAGAAATTATTTTATGATACAGAAAAGTTTATCAAAAAAGCCATCAAAAAACATGGTAGTAGATATGATTATTCTAATTTAGAGTATGTAAACTCTAAAACAAAAGTCGGTATAATTTGCAACAATAAAGATGAAATAACTGGGGAAAAACATGGTGAATTTTGGCAAAACCCGACAAGTCATCTTGGTGGTGCAAATTGTCCAAAATGCTCTGGACATTTCATGAATCAAGAACTTTTTGTGAAAAGATCCAGAATAATCCATGATAACAAATATGACTATTCAAAAGTAGAATATAAATCTGCTAAAGATAAAGTAATTATAACCTGTCCAGATCATGAGGAGTTTTTACAAACTCCTGACAGTCATTTAAAAGGTCATGGATGTGCAAAATGTAGTAAGGTTCCTAGATATAATACCAGTGAATGGATAGAATATGCAAAAAAGATTCATTGTAACAAATACAATTATTCTAAAGTCGTTTATATAAACAATAGAACTAAAATCGACATCATTTGCAAGGAACATGGAGTGTTTAGCCAAAGACCTGCAAATCATATAAAAGGGAAAAATTGCCCAAAATGTACTGGCCATTATATGGACCAAAAATTTTTTATTGAGAAAGCAAAAGATATACACAAAGATAAAAGTAGTAACCCTTTATATGATTATTCATTAGTTGATTATAGAGATTCATCAACATATGTCACAATAATATGCCATAAAAGAGACGCTGAAACAGGAAAAGAACACGGAGAATTTTCTAAAACTCCTAACAAACACTTAACAGGCCAAGGATGTCCTTTATGTGGTAATGAATTGGGTGGTTTAAAAAATCGTTTAAGCAATAAAGAATTTCTTAATAGAGCATTTCCTAATGAATACGAATATTTATCTAATTACAAAACTGCCAAAACTAAAATACACATAAAATGCAAAAAATGCGGCCATAAATTCTGGCAGAATGCATTTAGCCATTTGAACGGATGCGGTTGCCCTGTTTGTAATGAAAGTAAATTAGAAAAAGAGGTTACAAGATATTTAATAAAACATAACATTAGACATACTAAGCAAAAAAGGTTTAAATGGTTAGGGAGACAGAGTCTAGATTTTTATTTACCTGATTTCAATATAGCTATTGAATGCCAAGGAATTCAACATTTTGAGCCAAAAGACTTTTTTGGAGGTGATAATGGATTATCGGAAATAGTAGAAAGAGACAATAAAAAACTTAAGAAATGCCTGAATGAAAATATAGAAATGATTTATGTTGTAGATAATGAAAAATACTTTGACAGAAAGTATCAATTTGATGCTGTTCAGCCATTCTCAGGTAATCTGAATTACAAAATTTTACACATTAATAATTTTGAATCTCACTTAAAATATTTATTAGAAATGTCACATTTTTTTGGTTAAGTGAATTTAAAATAAACCAAATGCCAGCGCATAAAAAAGTATATAAAAATAGATGTTTAATCACTTAATCAAAAGTAAATAAATAAATTAGAGGTCATTGTTAAACTGATAAATTAGTACTTAAAACCGTTACTTTTCATATACAAGTCCGTTACCAATAATTTAATTGAAAAATTAGAATTCCCTAAGCCTTCTAAAATGAGTACCTTGTGATTAAAATTTCACTACATGTTTGATCAACTTACTATTGAAAAGCTTAATTATTACGTTTATGCACTCATAAACCCTACCAACAAAAAACCTTTTTACATTGGTAAAGGGGTTGGCAACAGAGTTTTCAACCATCAAAATTGTGCAATTAAAGAACAGAATTCTAATTTAAAACTAGATACAATACGAGAGATTATTGACAGTGGACATAAAGTTGAACATCTTATTATAAGACACGGATTATCTGAAAAAGAAGCCTTTGAAATTGAAGCAGCAATCATAGATTTTGGAATTAAATTTGGTTTTGAATTTTCAAATTTAGTTTTAGGGCAACACTCCAGTGATAAAGGACTTATGACTGCAGACGAAATTATTAGAATTCATAATGCCAAACCGCTCACAGAATTAACAGATCCTGTTATCATTATAAACATCAACAAAAAATATGTAAGAGGGAATTCAAGTAAAGAAATCTATGAATCTACAAAACAGGCTTGGGTAGTTGGCAAACAAAAAAGGGAAACAATAACACATGCACTTTCAGAATATTGTGGGATTGTCATTGAAGTTTTTGAAATTTTAGAATGGTATGAAATTGAAACGCCCCAAAATAAAAGGAAAAATCGTTGGGGTTTTCATGGAAGAGTTGCAAAAAAAGAAATACGAGATAAATACATCAATAAATCATTGGCGCATACAAAGAAAAAAGGGGCCGCCAATCCAATAAAATATCGCTTGTAAATGAAGTATATGAATGCTTTAGTATCGTAATTATATAAACGCTAGAGGTATTTTTTTTGAACTAATTTTTTTTCTTACCCACATGCTAAACCACCGTGCTTCGAGTAAGTCGGTTGGTACGTAAATTTACGTTCCT
>JBELDQ010000122.1:0-3239 GCA_042094215.1 Polaribacter sp.
GTACGGTAAATTAATCTAAACTTAGAAAAAACGCCAAAAAATCCCAACCATCATTATCAAAACAATACCCCCTATCGATTTTAATAGTCGTTTTCCTTTTTGGATAGTGTCTGTGAAATGTATCTATAGCCAATTTACTTCGTATATCTGATGTTTTTTTTTAATACTAAAATTATGATATATATTTTATATATTGGTTGGTATATAAAAACAAGATAATGAACCGAATTAAATAGGTTTTAGAAGAAAAAGGAGTTAAGCAAATCTGGTTGGCTGAAAAACTTAGTAAGAGCTACAATATGATAAACTCATATGCTCAAAACTGAAGACAACCCAGTATTGAAAATCTGTACAAGATTTCAGAGATATTGGGAATTAAAGCAAAAAACCTATTAGTGAATAGAAAGACAAGAAATAAATAAATGGCTAAAAAAGCAGCAGCAAAAAAGACAAAATCAATGGAAGAAACCCTTTGGGATTCTGCCAATAAATTGAGAGGAACAGTTGAATCCTCTGAATACAAACACGTAGTACTTGGATTGATCTTTCTAAAGTTTTCAAGTGACAAGTTTGAAGAGAGACGAAAAGAACTGATTGAAGAAGGCAAAGAGAAATATTTGGAGATGAAGGAATTCTACAATATGAAGAACATCTTCTTCTTGCCAGAAGAATCTCGTTGGAGCCATATCATCAAAAACTCAAAGCAGGATAACATTGCATTGATTATTGATACAGCACTGCATACTACTGAAAAAAACAACCCTTCTTTAAAAGGAGCATTACCAGACAACTACTTCTCTCGTTTAAATATGGACGTGAGTAAGTTGGCGGCTTTATTGGATACCATTAACAATATCGATACACTTAAAGACAAAGAACAAGACATTGTTGGTCGTGTTTATGAATATTTCTTGAGCAAGTTTGCCTTAGCTGAAGGAAAAGGAAAAGGAGAATTCTACACGCCTAAAAGTATTGTAAACCTTATTGCAGAAATGATTGAACCTTACAAGGGAATCATTTACGATCCTGCTTGTGGTTCGGGTGGTATGTTTGTGCAATCCATGGAGTTTATAAAAAACCACCATGGAGACAAGAAAGAGGTTTCTATTTACGGACAAGAATACACTTCTACTACCTATAAGCTGGCTAAAATGAACCTAGCTATTAGGGGAATTGCTGCCAATTTAGGAGCCGTACCTGCTGATACCTTTGCTAAAGACCAGCATAAAGATTTAAAAGCCGATTACATTATGGCAAACCCGCCTTTTAACCAAAAGGCATGGCGTGCAGCTAATGAATTATTAGATGACCCAAGGTGGAAAGGATATGATGTGCCACAAACAGGAAACGCCAACTACGCTTGGATTCTAAATATGGTTTCTAAATTATCTGACAATGGTGTTGCTGGATTTATCTTGGCGAATGGTGCTTTATCTGGAGGTAGTGAAGAATACAAAATCAGAAAGAAGTTGGTAGAAAATGGATTGGTAGAAGCGATTATAATTCTACCAAGGAATATGTTTTATACCACAGATATTAGTGTTACGCTTTGGATTCTGAATAACAATAAAAAAGAGCGAACAGTAAAACTAAATGATCAAGTAAAAAATTATCGTAACAGACAAGATGAAATCTTGTTTATGGATTTGAGACAAGTTGGAGAGCCGTTCGAAAAGAAATACATTCAATTTTCAGATACACATCTATCAGAGATTACCAGTACATATCATAATTGGCAAAAAGTAGATAACGATTATGAAGATGTCCCAGAATATTGTTACTCAGCTAAAAAAGAGGAAGTAGTTAAAAAGGATTATTCTTTAGTGCCAAGTAAATACATTGAATTCATTAATCGAGATGAAAACATTGATTTTGAAGATAAGATGACTGCATTGAAATCGGAATTTTCAGAGTTACTTCAATCAGAAGAAAAATCCAAAAAGGATTTACTAAACGTGTTTAAAGAGTTAGGATATGAGATCGAATTATAAGCAATTAGGTCAATACATATCAGAAGTCAACGTTAAGAATACAAATCTTGAGGTTGACTTGTTACTTGGAGTTAGTATAACCAAGAAGTTCATTCCATCCATTGCTAATACAATTGGAACGGATATGTCAAAATATAAAATCGTCGGAAAAAACCAATTTGGCTATGGTCCAATAACATCTAGAAATGGAGATAAAATTTCAGTTGCATTGCTAACTGAGGAACAGTGTATTATATCAACCAGTTATCGTGTTTTTGAAATTAAAGACCATGAGGAGTTAGATCCAGAATACTTGATGATGTGGTTCAGAAGACCTGAGTTTGACAGATACGCACGTTTTATGTCACATGGCTCAACAAGAGAGGCTTTTGATTGGAATGAAATGTGTGAAACTGAACTCCCTGTACCGTCAATTAAAAAACAACGTGAAATTGTAGAAGAATACAACACCATAGTTAACCGAATAAAACTCAACGAACAACTCAATCAAAAATTAGAAGAAACTGCTCAAGCACTTTACAAGCATTGGTTTGTAGATTTTGAATTCCCAAATGAGAATGGACAACCTTATAAATCTTCTGGTGGTAAGATGGTTTATAATGAGGAATTGGATCAAGAGATTCCTGAGGGTTGGGAAAAAACAAATTTGGGAAATATCATCGAGTTATTTGACTCAAAGCGAATTCCATTATCAGGGTCTCAAAGAGATAATATGGCTAAGTTATATCCTTATTACGGTGCCGCTTCTTTAATGGATTATGTTGATGATTATATTTTTGATGGAACGTTTATATTACTTGGTGAAGATGGCTCTGTAATTACAGAAAAAGGTAATCCTGTTCTTCAATATGTTTGGGGAAAATTTTGGGTAAATAATCATGCCCATATTTTACAGGCAAAAAACGGTTTTAGTACAAACTCACTATACGTATTATTATCCAACACGAACGTGCAGGACATTATAACTGGAGGAGTACAGGCAAAAATCAGTCAAACAAACCTAAAATCAGTAAAATCAATATTACCCGATAAATCTACATTACATAGCTTTAATAATATTCTGAAACCAATATTTGATTACAAGAAGAAAGTATTCAACTCAACTTCACAGCTCATAAAAATTAAAGAAATTTTACTTTCCAAAATGTCCAAAGTTGAATCTTTTAAAACAGAACAGGTATTATGAAATTCACCGAAGCACAATTAGAACAAGCTTTTATTGAGCTATTGGGGCAAGAGGATATTCCT
>JBELDQ010000122.1:3249-6809 GCA_042094215.1 Polaribacter sp.
AGAAGAGGAAGTTTTAATCAAAGAAGACCTAAAAGCCTTTTTGCTCAATCAATATAAAGCAGACAACTTAACAGAAGCTGAAGCTGACCAAATCATTCGTCAATTAGAAGTTTTTTCTTCTTCAGACTTATACGAGAGCAACAAAGCCATTATGAAGCTCATTTCAGATGGGTTTGCTTTAAAGCGTGAAGATCGTTCTCAAAAAGACATCTGGATTTACCTCATTGATTATTCCGAAAAGAATAACAACACCTACAAAATTGTCAATCAATTAGAGATTACAGGCTATCACAAACGAATTCCAGATGGTATTCTATATATAAATGGCATTCCATTGGTAGTATTTGAGTTTAAGACAGCCATCAATGAAAATGTGACCATCCATGATGCTTATGTACAGTTAACCACTCGCTACAAAAGAGACATTCCAGAATTGTTTAAATACAATGCGTTTTGTGTGATTAGTGATGGAGCAAACTCTAAAGCAGGTTCTTTCTTTGCGCCTTATGAATTCTTCTACGCTTGGCGAAAAATTGAAGGTTTACCCAATGAGGTTGAAGGAATCAATTCCATGCTTACCCTTATCAAAGGAATGTTTGACCATGATCGTTTGCGAGACATCATTCGCAATTTCGTTTTCATTCCAGATACTTCTAAAAAAGATGAAAAGATAGTTTGTCGTTATCCGCAGTATTACGCCACACGAAAACTATTTAAAAACATTCTATTGCACCAAAAACCAAAAGGAGACGGTAAAGGTGGAACCTATTTTGGTACTACAGGATGTGGAAAAAGTTTTACCATGCTGTTCTTAACACGTTTGTTAATGAAGAGCAAAGAAATGGAAAGCCCAACCATTGTAATTATTACCGATAGAACAGATTTAGATGATCAGTTGTCTGGTCAATTCACCAATGCTAAAGGCTACATTGGAGATAACGTGGTACAAACCGTTACCAGCAGAACTGATTTACGAGAAAAATTAAATGGTAGAAACAGTGGAGGTGTATTCTTAACCACCATTCATAAATTCAATGAAGACACAGATGTCTTGACCGAAAGAACAAATGTGGTTTGTATTTCGGATGAAGCACACAGAAGTCAGACCAATCTTGATCAAAAAATCACTATTGACCAAGAAAAAGGAACGGTAAAGAAATCCTATGGTTTCGCAAAACATTTACACGACTCTCTTCCAAATGCCACTTATGTTGGTTTTACAGGAACACCTGTAGATGCAACCTTAGATGTATTTGGGGACATCGTAGATTCCTATACCATGACCGAATCGGTAACGGATGAAATTACGGTTAGAATTGTTTATGAAGGAAGAGCAGCCAAAATGAGTTTGAATAATTCAGTATTGAAAGACATTGAGAATTATTACCAAAATGCAGCAGCAGAAGGTGCATCTGAATATCATGTGGAAAAGAGTAAGAAAGAAAGCTCTAACATGAATATGGTCTTGGGCGATCCAGACCGTTTAGAAGCGATTGCCAAAGACTTTGTTCAGCATTACGAAACCAGAGTTGCAGAAGGTTCAACCGTAAAAGGAAAAGCCATGTTTGTTTCTTCAAGTCGTCCAACTGCTTATGCTTTTTACAAAGAGGTCATCAAACTACGTCCAGAATGGGCAGAAGTAAAAGCATGTGAAGAGGGTGCTGAATTATCAGACAAGGATAAGAAGGAAATCAAGCCCATGGAGCGCATCAAAATGATTATGACACGTGGGAAAGATGATCCAGAAGAAATGTACAATGCACTAGGAGATAAAGCCTATCGTAAGGAGTTAGACAGACAATTCAAAAACGAGAAGTCTAACTTTAAAATTGCCATTGTAGTAGATATGTGGCTCACTGGTTTTGATGTGCCTTTCCTAGACACCATGTACATAGACAAGCCAATTCAAAGACACAATTTAATTCAAACTATTTCAAGGGTAAACAGAAAGTTTGCTGGAAAAGGAAAAGGCTTGATTGTCGATTATATCGGTATCAAGAAAGAAATGAATCTTGCATTAGCAATCTACAATAAAGTAGATAATCAGAATTTTGAAGATATAGGTCAATCGGTTGTGGTTGTTAAAAATCATCTTGATTTATTAGATAGATTCTTCAACGGTTTTGACAATAGTGATTATTTCAACGGACAACCACTGGCACAATTACAATGCTTGAATAGAGCTTCTGAATTTGTCTTGCGTTCTGAAGAGAATAAAAAGCGATTCATGGATATGGTAAAGCGATTAAAGTCAGCTTATGATATATGTTGTGGAAGTGAAGAACTAAATCAAGAACACAAAGACTATATCCACTTTTATTTAGCCATTCGTTCAATCGTTTACAAACTGACGAAAGGTGAAGCACCAGACACAGAGCAAATGAACGCATATGTGCGTGATAAAGTAGCTGCTGCCCTTGAAAGTGATGGTATAGAAGAAATCATCAAGTTAGGAGATGAAGAAAATAAGGAACAAGATATATTTGATTTAGACTATTTAGCGAATATTGATAAAATCAAATTGCCAAATACTAAAATTCAGTTACTTCAAAAGGTACTTTCCAAAGCAATTGGAGAAATGCGAAAGGTTAATAAAATACAAGGAGTTGTGTTTTCAAAGAAAATGCAAGCAGTCGTAGACCGCTATAATGAGCGAAAAGACAATGTATACTCAGGAGAAGAATTTGACGCCATAGCTGGAGAGTTAACAAACTTGATTATGGAGCTCAAAGATGAATTTGCAGCAGGTGATAATTTAGGAATTGACTTTGAAGAAAAAGCATTCTTTGACATTCTAAAAGCTCTAGCGGAAAAGTATGACTTTGCTTACCCGAAAGACAAACTATTGTACCTAGCTAAACAAGTCAAACAGATCGTAGACGATAAAGCCAAATACACAGATTGGAGCGAACGAAGCGATATCAAAGCAGAATTAAAAGTGGATTTGATTATTCTATTGGGAGATAATGGATATCCACCTGTGGACAGAGATGAAGTGTATAAAGAGATTTTTGAACAGGCAGAGAATTTTAAGAAGAATAGATAAAAGTGTGGAATCAAAAATGAATTTAAGTAAAGTAACGTACGAAAACCTCAACGCCAAACAAAAAGAGAATTTCAATTATCATAAGGTAGCATCTGCATTAGCAGATTATGGTTATGATTCTATGCGACTAAATAACGATTGGCAAGGAGCTGATTTTATAGCAGTAAAAGGGGATAGTATGTTAAAAGTTCAATTAAAAGGAAGATTTACTATCAATCATAATTACAAAGGAAAAGAAATAAATATAGCTTTTATTGAAGATGAAAACATAAAGCTTTATAAACACGATGATGCTTATCAATGCGTCAGAGAGCACACAAAGTTAACTGAATCTTGGAATAAAGAGACTGGAGGTGGTCATTCCTGGAAGAAAACACCTAAGTACTTTGAATCAATCATAGTTACACTATAATTAAACCTTTTAGCCATTAATATACAGTTACTTATACAAGGAACATCTAAGTATGTTTTGTTTAGTAAGTGAATGGTTGGGAGGGGTGCTACTTATGATCTC
>JBELDQ010000123.1:0-6801 GCA_042094215.1 Polaribacter sp.
GTGATGGTTGTGGCATCCACTAAAGTACCTCCTAGTTGCCAAGTTGTCGTAGTTTTATTGCCTGCTGAAGTAGAGGTAATTGTTGTAATACCATTGTTCGATTGCAGGTATTTGATGGTACCTTTGTTGTCTATTAGTTTAATTACCTTTCCAGCTGCTTGAGCTTTCGTAGTATTAGTCGAAGTGTCATCCGTCGTTTGTCCATTTGCGCTAACTCCGAATAGCATGATAAGAGCCAATGCGCCTGCTTTAAAATAGGTTGTTTTTACTGTTTCCATGGTTTTTAAATTTAAAGATTAATGTTTTCGTTTTTTTAATGAAATAGGTAATGTTATTATTAATTAAAAGGAGGCTACGTGTCAATACAATTGTACGATTTTGATCTTGTCATTTTTGAAGCAGATCGCTTCAGGTTCTAATTTAATGGTCGTCGCATTAATTGCTGAAAATTCTACCCGAATCCCATTTCTATAGACGTCAATTTTATGTACACTTGTAATCGTTTTCGGAGTCTTAAATTCAAGTTGTCCCGCTTCTGAAACAATTTCTATTTGTGTTTTTTGTAGGAGGTATGATATCGGCATCTGCTTTAAAATACCGCTTATGGTGTCACTAACAAGAACGTTGTTGTCTTTTTGCAAACTTGTACTTAATCCTTTTATAGCTAGTGTATTAGTATTGGTGGTTCTAATTTCAGTAGCTTGTGTTAAAGCACCACCCAATACAAGCGTACCCTTTATTTTGCTAATTCCGTTTGTACCATTCGAAATTTGAGAAACCCATACCAAGCCATTAAATACTTCAACACAATCGCAGGATTCATTCCAAACTTGAGCCCCACTTTTTGGCGCTTTAAATACGGTCTCTCTATGTACATCATCTTCGACAACCATAAGAGTCAACTCTTTTTTTGGATAGGGAAGGTATAGTATTTTCTGAGCATCTAAAAAGACAAATCCTTCGTTCGTACTCACAATATTTATAGCCACATTTAAATGCTTTGGTTTTCCATCCCAACGTATACTTTCAAATGTAGAAATCAAGGGAGTCCCTTCACCAACAATAAGAGAAATCATTCCGTGTTCATCTGTGGTAACACGATGTTCTTCTGAGTATTCCACATGTGCTTCGCTCGTGATTGTAAATTGCAAACGGATTTCTTCTGAACGCAAAGGAACTTTACTTTCTGTAACATCTGTTCCTGGAATTTCGATTTCGGCGGTGTTTAAAATGAGTGCTTGATAATTAAACCCCGCTGTTTGTGCACAGATACTTGTTGTCATGCACATACATAAAAAGAATAGTATTTTTTTGATTGGTAGCATCATATCGTTTTTACCTTTTGTAAACGCACAAGAATCCCAAAAGAAAATGCATTTGTATGCAATGAATATTTTTCTGAAGAGGTACTATGGCTCTCTGTTTGTTGACAACTATCAGCGAGGTTATAATTGAGATAAAGCGCTGTTTTTTTTGAGAGAGTATAGACAGCACTGAGCCCTCTGTGGTATCTCAATAAACTTCTTGCAATCGTTTTATCCTTGTATACATTATTCACGACATCTTCATAAGTACTCGTTCCAGAAATAAGCCAATCAGACGAAAGGTGCGCATGTCCTTGTAATTTGAATTTACCCTTCTTTACAAACAAGATTGAGATGCCTGATTTGAGGGCAAAATAGGTGAGATCATAGCTTAAAGGGACACTTAGTTGTCCGCTATGAAAGCCAGTATGTATTTTATAGTTGTTATGACTGATCCCCAAGTTCAAATGCAACTTGTCTTTAAAGATTTTAAAACGAACTCCAGTCTCTAAGAACAACGCATAGGATTTTTTGTAGGTCTCATCTAAGGTGTTTTCACCTAAACTATTGACATAGTTTTTAAATTTTGTGCTTGCACCTCCAACCTCCAAATAGACTTGTTGCGCATGAGTAGCGGTACTTAGCAAAAGAAAAGTAACTATTGCATACCTATATTTTACAATGTATACACTCATTATAATTCTGATTTTAAAAGTTTTTTTGTCACACGCTTCCCTCCACTTTGTACATGTATTATATAGGTGCCAATGCTGTAATTGAGCATAGGAACATACAGGTTGTCGGTTGGGGCGTACTTTTTTGAAACGAGTTGTTTTCCGTTGAAATCGAACACTCTAATGTAGATGTCATCGCGTGTTTTTTTTGAGAATTTTAGTTGAACATGGTCGATGAACGGGTTGGGATATACAACCAATGTGAGTGCTTCATTAATAGCTTCTGATTCTCTATTATTGATGGTGTAAAATACACTATTTGATAAAAAACCTTGTTGCACACTTATACGGGCGCTATGTTTGGTTCCAATGATACTAGATTGACCAACAGATTGTAGTATGACATGTTTTTTTTGATGAATCGTGGTGAAGTAACTACTCGTACGTCCTACACTGTTGATGGCAGATTTTTGAAGTTTTTGAGAATTTGTATTTGAAACACCTGATAACAGAACGAAAAAAACGAAATGCCTTGTTAATTTTGAAAAAATCGAGAAGATGTGTATTTTTCTAAGCATCATCAATGTGTTGTTAAGTGTACATTGATATGATTAAAAAGGATATCGTAAAGAAAGAAAGGAAATATGATATTCTATCTTAAATTCGTTGATTTGAAGGAAATAGACGTCGAATAGTAGCTTTAAGACGTTGTGTCGGATCTATCAATTCAATGTGAAAGAAGAACTCTGTGCATTTTGTTATGAACGAGTTGTTTAACGCTTACTGTTGTGTTGGTGAAATGCAATGAATACGGCTTTCAATAGAACACGTCTACATCATTTGAGTCTAAAGGGGCAATGTTATTTGTAAAATTCGTGAAAAAGGAAGACGCAGCAAGAAACTGTACAATGCAACATCTTTTAGAGAATGGAAAAAAAAGAGCCTGTTCTAAAACAAGCTCCCTAGTATATTGTATTTTAAGTAGTGCATGCAATACAGCACAGACCTATCTTGTTATGCTTTTTCTAGTAAAGCCATATAAAAACCATCATAACCAGAAGTAGAAGCGAGTATTTTTTCGTCTTTTACAAATCGAAATTCTTGTCCAGCGTCAGAGGCTAAGAATTGCGTTACTTGTTCTTGATTTTCAGAGGGTAGCACTGAGCATGTGGCATAGACCAATTTCCCGCCAGATTTTACCATCTTCGAATAACTTTGCAGTACCTCTTGCTGTGTTTTCTTGATGTTGTCTACAAACTCAGGTTGCAATTTCCACTTAGAATCTGGGTTTCTTCTCAGTACACCAATTCCAGAACATGGCGCATCTATCAACACACGATCAGCTTTGTTGTGTAATTTTTTAATTGCTTTTGTGTTTTCTATCACACGCAAATCAATGTTATGTGCTTTGTTTCGTTTTGCTCTTACTTTTAATTTACGGAGTTTGCTCTCGTAAATATCCATGGCAATAATCTGACCTTTGTTTTTCATAAGGGCAGCGAGGTGTAATGTTTTTCCACCAGCACCCGCACAGGTATCTACAACTTTCATACCGGGTTGCACATCCAAATAGGCAGCAACCAGCTGAGAAGAAGCATCCTGTACTTCAAAATATCCCTTTTTAAAGGCCTCTGTTTTAAATACATTGGCGCGTTCTACCAATTTTATGGCATCTGGGTGGTTGGGCAGTGCAACCGCTTGAATGTCTTCCGTTGCAAGGTCTTTAATTAAATGTTCTCTTGAAATGTTGAGTGTATTGACTCTTAAAACAACATCTGCCTGCTTGTTTAAAGCAGCCATTTCTGTGGTCCATGTAGCTTCTCCCAACTCAGAGGCACATAGGGTGTCCATCCAATCTGGAATGGATTCTCTGTACTTTCTAATTTTTGAAAGTTCATCAAATTTCCCTTTAATTCTTCGTGTAGGCGTTTCTTCAATTTGATTCCAATCGGGTAGGGGAATGCCTTTTAAAACACACCATACAGAAAAGAGTCTCCAAAGATTTGGTCTGTCAAACGGTGCATTGACATTCGCAATTTCTGCATACAAACGTTTCCATCTTACAATGTCATAAATGGTTTCAGCAACAAATTTTCGATCTCTACTTCCCCAACGCTTGTCTCTCTTTAAGGCTTTTTCAACCGCCTTTCCAGCATATTCACCTTCGTTAAAGATATCTCTAATACTGTCTATAACAGCGTATGTCAAATTTCTATGTAGTCTCATGCACTCGTAATTTATTCCTAGCTATTGTTTTTCTAAGAAGCTGCAAAGTTACACATAAAGATGGTATTAATTTTTCTTTTTGCTGAAATCTCTAAAAATTACTTTTCTACGTTTTTCAATAATGTAGAAAGAGACATATACCCCGTCTTGAGTACTGTTTAGTTTCAATGGAATGTTATTTCGTGTTAAGTTCAAACCACCATTTAAAATAGCTTCATCCATGGTGATTGTATAGTCACCATAAGGCAAGTAAAACTCAAATCTACCGGCATTATTTGTCAAAGCACTGTATATTTTATCTCCTGTGGTGGCGGTAATCTTAATTCTAGAAAGGTCGGTCGGTTTGTCGTTTGCTACTGCTATTTTTTGTCTATCCAGCACAACATCTCCGTACAATTTAATACCTCTGACAAAAGGGATGTATTTGATCTCAGAATTTTCCATAAGAATAGTCTCCGTTACATTTGGAAACCAACCATTCAATTCTTCCAATGAAAATACTTCAAAATCATATTCGTCTTTCAAGACGTTTTTAATCGTAGCCTCACCATCAATGTTTGTCAAAACTTCCTTTTTCCCCATTTTAATAACCACGTTCTCTAAAGTGGTTTCATTTTCGTCTTTGATGCCATCTCCGTTCAAATCCAAGAATGCAACGAAGTTTCCGGTAGCGGCTGTTTTTTCAACAAACGGTATCGGGATACCAAAGTCTTTCTTAAGACTAAAGTTCAAGTTGAAATTACTTGTTGTGGTCTCGTTTAAGCGATTGAATTGTCCTCCTTGTTGATTGTTTAGGTTGTCAAAAACAGAACTGTAATCACTCGTTGAAAAGTTGTAATTGGCACTCATTCCAAACCTCCATCCAGAGTTGTTAAAATAATAAATAGTAGGGAATAGGCCCAATGTATGATTGCTAAATACATTGTTGTAGCTGTAAATAGCGCTGGACTCAATCAGTACTTTTCTACTTGGAAATAAGTATTGATTTTGTGCAGAGAATCTAAACGATTGTGGGGTTGTAAAATCATTTAAGGTTTGCTGTGATGTCAAAGTAGAAAAGGCACCCAGATTGTACTGCGTATTGAAACTCCAGGTTCTAAACCTCGAGAGTGAAGACAATTGAAGGTTGAAATAATCTTTGTTTGTTTCATTGTTCATTTCAGGTCTGGTATAGCCTGCTCTTATAAAGAATGAGTTGATTAAATTTTTGAGAAAGTTAAAGTTAGAGTACCTGAAAGTAACCCCTCTATTGTTGATGATGCTGTTAAAGGAGTTGCGATACTCATAAAAGAGGCCGTATTGGTAATTCCCCGAAGTACCAGCGCTGTTCATTACTATATTGTTAAAAAAGGACGCTTGTGTATAGTTTTTAAGTCCCGTAACTGCATCGTAATTGCTGGATTCTTGATAGTTATTGGACAAGAAAATGTTCCAACCATTGTTTAATGTATAGGTAAGCCTATTGTTGGCAGCGAATCTATCAAAGTTACCAAATCCAAAATTTTTGTCATTGTATCTAGCACTAAAATTGAAACCCAATCTTTTTTTAAAAAATCGAGATGAATAACTAGAACCTATAAGAAGTCCATTTGCCTTGACATTTGCTGGAGTGTTCTGTTGTTTTTTATTCGTGAATGAACTGACAAAGGCAATGTTGTGTTTTTTCTTTAATCGTAGACTCGGTTGAATGGAGAGCACATTGATGCTTCTGTTGGAGATGCTGTTGATGTTTCTTCCTAGTTGGGTTTTTATCTGCACATCTTCATTGAAAAGGTATTTGTGCCATCCACCAATACTGATACTGCTTCGGGCGCTTGCAAAGCCAGCTGAGTTTGTATAAAAAGCACCTACTTCATGTTGATCGTTAATTCTATAAGATCCTTTAATCCCTTTACCTGACGCTGCAATACCCATTAAGCCGCCGTTGATTTGGCCAACTTCAATAGTCTTTTTTTCATCATAATACCCTACATACCATGGCGCATTGTTCAAGATGTTTTTGGTAAAGTAAGAATTGCTGTAGTTGATGTCTGTAGAGTACATTAAGCTAGAGGTCGCATTGAATTGTTTAAATCCTCTTAAACTTATCGCTAAGAAAGAACGATCATCTAAGATGTTTTGTGCGCTCATTCGCAGTGTTAACGGGAAATATGGATAGCCATAGGGATTGGCTTTAACTTCATTGGGTAATTTTATAAAGTTTACCCGAGTTGTTTTTTTAAAGTTGTTCGCACCCAATCGAGGTTCATTGCTATTGATCATCAAACGATGTGTTTTTTTAGCGACAACGGTATTTGGATTGTAGGAATCAAAGGATACACGTCTAAAATTACGTTTGTTGAGATCCTTAAAAAATACTTGGTAATCAAATTCTTTTCGTTTATTCGCATCCAAGGAGAAGGTATAGTTTGGCTGTTTTAGTTTGTTGCCCAATGTGTCGGCAAGAAAGAGGTCTTTTCTTGGAATGCTAAAGTTCACAAAGAGGTCCTGCTTGTAATTTCCAGAATTGTGAACATAAAACTTGAAACGCCTGTTGTCTTCCCCATTTTTTAAATACATGTTTCGGGTATCTGTCAATTCAATGTCCCAGGAGACTT
>JBELDQ010000124.1:0-6791 GCA_042094215.1 Polaribacter sp.
GGGAGCTGTTATTTTCACCTTTTATGGGGATTGTGTAGCGGTTGTTATTTTTTGATCTTTAGAATATAAAAAAAGATTTGAGCTCTGGAAATAAGTATCTGTAAATGGAAGATTTATTACGTTTATAAGGAATTGTAGCTAATTATGAAAAAGACTAAATGACAAACAAATTAAATACAAATTTAGGATTTGAAAAAAATCCATTTTCAAAATTTTCTGCCGAAGAAGAAATTGAATTTCATAATGAAATTTTTTACGAACCTACATTTTATCAAACTCTGTTAGATGATTTAAAGTCAGGAACAAGTCGTTTCATACTTGGTCAAAGAGGTGATGGGAAGTCTTCGATAATCCATAAATTGAAAAACGATTTAGAGAAGTCCCAAGTACTTACAATTATTATAGACCGTTTTGATGAAATATCATTAACTGATAATAAAATTGAATTATTAAATTTAATCTTAAAAGAGTTTGTAACTAAATATGTTATTTTTTTAAATAAAAATAAAGCTTATTTAAAAAAACTAGATGATGAAGATAAAGAAGCTATAACTCTTTTAATTAAGCTTTTCTTCAAACCACTTACAAAAACGGAGTATGAAACGAGATATGATAATATCAAAAAAATAAAAACCAAAAACTGGTTTATTAATGCATTTAATAAAATTGTTAAACCAGCAAACTCTTTAATTGGAACAGGAGTATTAATAACTTCAAAATTAATATCTGAATCTTTAAAGCTTACTAGTTTTGAAGCAAATAATTCGTACACTGAATATCTATCTGAAATTGAGAACATTAATACAAGTGCAACATCACAAGAAGATGAGTTAAAGAAAAGTAAAAGACACTTAAAGGAACTTCTGAATAAGTTAAATATTATATGCAAAAAAACATACTATAAATCATCAGTAGTTTTATTTGACAAGGTAGATGAATTTCAAGAATTGCACCAAGATATTTATAAAATAGCAACTTTTACAGAAGATATTTTAACAGATACAGAGCTATTATTACAAAATGATATTGCAATAGCATTTAGTTTGTGGTCAGAAGTTAAGCCTATATTATCAAAAAAAGTACGTTTTGATAAGTTTAAAGAAATAGATATTAGCTGGAGAAAAAGTAATATGGCACCATTAATTGATAAACGAATTCTATATTTTTCTGGGAATACAAGGAGTTTCTCGAGTCTTTTTGAAAAAGAGTCAGATATTGAAGGCATAATAGATATTTCAAATAAATCACCTAGAGATTTAATATCCTGTCTTTCTGATATATATGACTATCAAACAGCTAATGAAAATTCAGAAGTTTTTGAAACAGCTAATGTTTCAAAAGGTTTAATCAAGTTTGCTAATAGATACGATTATTTGTCAATTTATCCATCTAGAACTGGAAAAAATAAAGATGTAATTAGTATGATAAATATAATTTTAAGAACTAGAAAAACTAATATTACTATATTAGATTTGAACTCTACTTTTAATCAAAAAACTAGATGGAGTCAAGTTAAACTTGAAAGTATGGTGAAATACAAATTGGTTGAAGAAGATTCTAAATTAGGGTCTAATGGAGAAAAAATCTATTCTGTATTAGATCCTAAATTAATTCATTTAATTAAAAGAGGAATAACAAATTTAGGAAGTAACTAACTACAACACCATGTATAATTAATTGCTAGTTAGTGTTTACTTGCTAAATTCAGTGCTTAAACCACGCAACTATTCATATCCGAGACCGTTAATACTCCTAAAAACCAACCCTAAACATTACCAACAAAGACAAATTTACTTCAGAATTTATAAAACGCTACTTTAAAGTAGATTTAGTTTAAAAGTAATCGAAAAATGAGATGTTTTTAGTTATATTGTGTCTATTGTTTTATAAGTATAAAACGTATCAAAAAAATGCTTAAAAAGAAAGATATCAAACAAATTTGTCTTGTTGAAAAGCTTGTTAAAATTTACAATATGGTAAATTCCTATGTTCAAAATAGACAACAGCCAAGGTTGGAAGTACTTTTTGAGATAGCTAAAGTACTTGATGTTGATCCGAAAGAATTAATCCAATCTGACCATGAATAAAAAAGATCTATCAGAATCAGACATAAAAGCAAAATTCATCACACCTGCCATAACTGGTGCTGGTTGGGATGAGCAAACACAATTAGGGCGTGAAATTTTCTTCACAGATGGTAGAATCTATGTGAAAGGAAAGCTGACTGCAAGAGGAAAAAGAAAATTCGCGGACTACATACTTTTCTACAAACCGAATGTTCCAATTGCAATAATTGAGGCAAAAGACAACAAACACAGCGTAAAAAGTGGAATTCAACAAGCTCTTGGCTACGCCAACACATTGGATATTCCTTGTGTGTTTAGTAGTAATGGAGACGGATTTTATTTTCACGACAAAACAGCAACAGACGGAGAAATTGAAAAAGAACTGACTTTAGACGAATTTCCAAGTCCTGAAAGTCTTTGGCAGAAATACAAAAAGTACAAAGGAATTGAAACCGAAGAAGTTGAAGAAATTGCAAAGCAAGATTACTTTCAAGATGGTTTAGGTCGCAATCCAAGATACTACCAACAAATTGCAGTAAACAGAACTATTGAAGCAGTTGCAAAAGGTCAAGACCGAATTATTTTGGTAATGGCAACTGGAACAGGAAAAACCTATACAGCTTTTCAAATCATTTACAGACTCTGGAAAAGTGGAGCAAAAAAGAGAATCTTATTTTTAGCTGATAGAACCGCATTAATTGACCAAACAGCTCGTGGAGATTTTAGACATTTTAAAGATGCTCTAACAATCATAAAAAAGAAACAAATTGACACAGCTTACAATATTTATTTAGCATTATATCAAGGTTTATCTGACAGTCAAGGAGCTGATGCATACAAACAATTTAGTCCAGACTTCTTTGATTTAATCATAATTGACGAGTGCCACAGAGGAAGTGCAAAAGAAGATAGCAAATGGCGTGAGATTTTAGCCTATTTCGACAAAGCAACTCACATTGGTTTAACTGCAACACCAAAAGAAACAACCGAAGTTTCAAATATTGATTATTTCGGAGAACCAATTTATACCTATTCTTTAAAACAAGGAATAGATGATGGTTTTCTCGCACCTTACAAAGTTGTAAAAGTCACTTTAGACATAGATTCAGAAGGTTGGCGACCAACACAAGGTTTTGTAGATAAAAGCGGAAATCCAGTTGAAGATAGAATTTACAACAGAACGGATTTTGACAAAAATATAGTTGTTGATGAACGCAGAAAATTAGTCGCAAAAAAAATAACTGAATTCTTAAAAGGTTATGACAGATTTGCAAAAACAATCGTTTTCTGTATTGATATTGAGCACGCAGAAGGAATGCGTTCCGCATTGGCTAACGCCAATGCTGATTTATTCGCTCAAAATAATAAATATGTAATGCAAATTACAGGCGATAACGAAGAAGGAAAACGTGAGTTGGATAGTTTTATCAATCCAAGTGAACCTTATCCAGTTATTGCAACCACTTCAAAATTAATGACAACAGGAGTTGATGCTCAAACTTGTAAACTCATTGTTTTAGATAGTAATATTGGTTCAATGACCGAATTCAAACAAATTATTGGTCGTGGAACGAGAATAAATGAGGAATATGGTAAAAACTATTTTACCATTATGGACTTTAGAAATGTAACCAACTTATTTGCTGACCCTGATTTTGATGGTGACCCAGTAATGATAAAGCAAGTTGGTGAAGATGATGATTTAACAGGAACAGAGGAAGAAACTACAGAAGATATAATCACTGAAGTTGATGGTGAAGAAGTTGATTTTCCTAAAACACCAGACTATCCAGAAATAGAAGGTGGTGGTGATATTGTTGAAGAACCAAGAGTTAAAATCCTTGTAGACGGTGTTCAAGTGAAAATTGTTAATGAGCGTGTTCAGTATTTAGGAGCAGACGGTAAAATTATTACTGAAAGCCTAAAAGACTACACTAAGAAAAACATCACGAAACATTTTCAAACTATTGATGATTTCTTAAATCGTTGGAATCAATCCGATAAGAAGAAAGCAATTGTTGATGAACTTGAAGAACAAGGTGTGTTTTTTGAAGCATTGAAAGAAGAAGTTGGAAAAGATTTTGATCCTTTCGATTTGATATGTCACATAGCTTTTGAGTCTAAACCGCTGACTCGAAAAGAAAGAGCAGATAATGTCAAGAAACGAAACTACTTCACAAAATATAGTGAAAAGGCACAAGCAGTGATTAATAACCTACTTGACAAATACACAGATGATGGATTGTTAACCATAGAAAGTACAGAGGTTTTAAAACTTGACCCCTTGAATAAGTTAGGTACACCAATAGAATTGGTAAAAGCTTTTGGTGGTAAGCCACAATACACGGCAGCACTCAAAGAATTAGAAAACGAATTATACAAAACAGCATAGATGGCAAACGTAAGCGCTGTAGTTAGCAGCATTAGAAATATAATGCGTCAAGACAGGGGAATATCTGGAGACGCACAACGATTAGAGCAATTGGGTTGGATGCTCTTTTTAAAAATTATTGACGATAAAGACCAAGAATTAGAAATCTTAAAAGACGATTATCAGTCGGTAATTCCAGAGAAATTTCAATGGAGAACTTGGGCAAGCGACCCAGAAGGAATTACAGGAGAAGATTTATTAGAATTTATAGATAGTAATGCACAAAGCAACAGAGGTTTGTTTGCAACCTTGCGTAATTTAACAAGCGTAACAAACCCAAAACGTGCTGCAATAGTTAAAGAGGTTTTTGATGGCTCAAACAACTATATGAAAAGTGGTTACGAAATGCGTAAAGTCATTAACAAACTCAATGAAATTGACTTTAACAATTCTGATGACAAACATATTTTTGGAAACATTTACGAAAGTATTTTACAAGAATTGCGTGATGCAGGAAATAAAGGAGAATACTATACACCAAGAGCTGTTACGCAATTAATGACCCAAATGACCAATCCGAAACTGGGCGAAAAGGTTCTTGATCCAGCAGCAGGTACAGGTGGGTTTTTAACCGCAGCAATTGACCACGTAAGAGCACATTTTGTAAATACCGTTGATGATGAACACGTTTTACAAAAAAGCATAACAGGTTGGGAATTAAAACCTGTGGCTTATGTTTTGGGTTTAACCAATTTAATTTTGCACGAAATGGATATTCCAGACTATCATTACATTGATAGTTTAAAAAAGGAATACAACAGTATTGGACGTAAAGACCAAGTAGATGTTATTTTGGCGAATCCGCCTTTTGGAGCAAGCATAGCAGATGGTGTAGAAACTAACTTTCCTGCAAATTTAAGATGTAAAGAATCTGCAGATTTGTTTATTGTTTTAATGCTAAAGTTATTAAAAAGTAATGGGCGTGCAGCAGTTGTTTTACCTGATGGTTCTGTAAAAGGTGATGGTAATAGAATAAGAGAAAAACTATTGAAGGATTGTAATTTACATACAATAATCAGACTTCCTGAAACTTCCTTTTTTCCAGCAACTGTGAGTACTAATTTATTGTTTTTTGAAAAAGGAACGCCAACAAAAGAAATTTGGTTTTATCAGCATAAATTACCTGAAAATCAAAAAAGTTACTCAAAAACAAAACCTTTACAATTTGAGGAATTTAAAGATATAATTAATTGGTGGGAAAACAGAGAAGAAAATGACCAAGCATACAAAATAAGTATTGAAGATATTGAAGACTTTAATTTAGATATTAAGCATCCTAAAGTAGGCAAGAAAAAAGATATTGATACTACATTAGTTAAAGATCAAATAATAAACAAAACATTAATTTTAAATAGTTCAATTACCAAATGTAATATTCCTAAAAAGGAACTTTTAGAAAGCACCAATTATTCAATAGGTGATTTTTTGAACAGAATTAAAGAACCTATTGACTTAGAAGATGAAGTAAAATACAAACGAGTGACTATAAAAACTAATCATAAGGGAATTTTACTTAGAGACATCGTAAAAGGTGAAAAAATTGGTACAAAAAGGCAATTCACTATTGAGCCAAATCAATTCTTGTTATCAAAAATTGATGCGAGAAATGGTGCTTTTGGAATTGTCCCTAAAGAATTGGATAACGCAATAATAACAGGTAATTTTTGGACATATGTAGTTGATGAAGAAATAGTTAATATAGAATGGTTTTTATATTTTACTCGCTCACATCAATTTACTCAAATTTGCCAAAGTTCTTCATCAGGTTCTACACACCGTAAATATTTGAATGAGGCAATTTTTCTTGATCACCCAATCGAGATTCCCAAGTTAAAAGAACAAGAAAGAATTGTAGAGAACTTAAACAATTTAAAACAAACGCAAAAACTTATAAAGGAATTGAAAAATGAAAGTGAACTATTAATGGAAGGTTTACTGAATGATTATTTTTAAGCCAACGCTTAAAGCCATACACATTTGCAATTCGCTACAGCCAATGCACAAGCCAAAAATTGCAAAAGAGTATGTCTTTGCCAACGCTACAAACAGAACGGAAAATAAAGTACGAAAACACAACAACGTATATAAAAAATAGCGGTTTTAGTGCTTAAACGAAAGATAAATAACAAAATAAAGATCAGTTATAATCCGAAAAGTTAGTGCATAAAAATCCGCTACTACTCATACACGAGACCGTTAAAACCAAAAACAACTCTAAAAAACTACTATGAATATTTTCCGAATTTTATCCTCAAATGATGGTTCTATAAACGAACCAAATGTTAGTTCATTTT
>JBELDQ010000125.1:0-6755 GCA_042094215.1 Polaribacter sp.
TAGAGCAGCTGATTTGTAATCAGCAGGTCGGGGGTTCGAGTCCCTTCATCGGCTCTTTAAAGTCCTTTCAAAAGAAAGGACTTTTTTTATATTCAAAATTGGCTGAAATTTCATTAAATTTGTTGTCAGTTATTCTTTACATCTAACACAAACAGTATGCTAATTATTGGAATTGCCGGAGGAACTGGAAGCGGAAAAACAACCGTTGTTAATAAAATCGTTAAAGAACTTCCCACAGATGAAGTTTGTGTTATTTCACAAGATTCCTATTACAATGCTACTGACAATCTTAGTTACGACGAGCGAACTAAAATTAATTTTGACCATCCACGTGCTATTGATTTTGATTTGATCATTGAACATTTAAAAGCACTGAAAGAAGGAAAAACGATTGAGCAGCCTGTCTATTCATTTGTGTCACATAACAGAACTACAGACGTCATCAAAACACACCCTAGAAAGGTAGTTGTTATTGAAGGAATCTTGATTTTTAACAACGAAGAACTCAGAGACCTTTTTGATATTAAGATTTTTGTTCATGCAGATACCGATGAGCGATTGATACGAAGAGTCCGTAGAGATATCAATGAAAGAGGTAGAGATGTCAATGAAGTGTTAAGCAGATATCAAGACACTTTAAAACCAATGCACCAACAATTTATAGAGCCTACAAAAAACTATGCAGATCTTATCATTCCTAATGATAGACACAATGATGTGGCAATAGACATCGTTAGAACCGTGATAACAAACAGGCTGTAAATGACCTTTAAGCAGTTTCGACAGCATAAAATTGTGAAATTTAGCACCAATAGATATGTGCTCATCCTCGTTGCTTTTAGTGTTTGGATGCTCTTTTTTGACGAAAATTCTTATCTTGTACACAGAGAGTTTAACACTGAAATTGACGAACTAGAGACTGCCATTGAATTTTATAAAAAAAGAATACAAGAAGACAAAACAACCATAAACAAACTTCAAGACTCATTGCAGCTAGAGCGATTTGCGAGAGAGCAATACTTGATGAAAAAAGAGAACGAAGATATTTACCTTATTGAATTTGACACCCTAAAGTAATGAGCACCGATCTATTCAATCTTTTTAACGGCACCACTCCAACTGCTTGGAAGCAAAAAATTCAGGTAGATTTAAAAGGAGCAGATTATAACAACACCTTATTGTGGCGCACAGACGAAGGCATTGTTGTAAAACCCTTTTACACAAAAGAGGATCGTAAAAATCCTCCCAATACGGTTTCGAAATTTGCCTTCAACATCTCTCAATCAATCTATGTAGACGATGAAAAAACGGCCAATTATATTGCTAAAAATGCACTTGATAGAGGAGCAAACGCACTAGAATTTATCTGTGTAAAACCTTTTGACTATCAGCTCCTCCTTGATCAAATAGCTATACAAGAAACCACCATTTACCTTCGATTTCATTTTTCAGACCCTGAATTCATCAACAAGGTTGCAGCGTATATCGATTCTGATCGTTGTTACCTACAAATAGACATTATCAACAACCTCGCTCAAAACGGAAATTGGTTTAAAAATCTCAAAGAAGACCATGCCGCTCTTGACGCTATTTTACAACATACAAATAATGCCATTGGTATAGATGTTACGCTCTATCAAAATGCAGGAGCAAGCAGTGTGCAACAACTCGGGTACGCCCTTGCACATGCCAATGAATATCTGCATTATTTTGGTATTGAACATGCTTCTAATTTCCATTTCAATTTTGCTATCGGTGGTGATTACTTTTTCGAAATAGCAAAACTAAGAGCATTTAGGCTTTTATGGAATGCCCTGTTAAAGGAATATGGAGAGAAAGCCCAAGAAGCTCACATCTTTGCACAACCTAGCTCGCGTAATAAAACCATCTTCGACTACAATGTGAATATGCTCAGAACTACTTCAGAATGCATGAGTGCCATTTTGGGAAGTGCAACAACGGTAAACAACCTTGCATACGATGCTATCTATCACAAGAAAAATGAATTCGGAGAACGTATTGCAAGAAATCAATTATTAATTTTACAACAAGAGAGCTACCTTGCAAGTGCCAATTCAATAGCCAATGGTTCGTACTATATTGAAAGTATCACAAATCAACTGGCAGAAAAAGCACTTCTTATTTTTAAGGACATTGAAAAGGCTGGTGGCTTTTTAAAACAATTAAAAGAAGGCGTTATTCAACGAAAAATTGCGGAGAGCGCCCAGAAAGAGCAACAAAATTTCGATACAAACGAACGCATACTCTTAGGAAGTAATAAGCTGCCAAATGCAGAAGATCGTATGAAAAATGAACTTGAGTTTTATCCCTTTTTAAAAACAAGGCCTGTAAAAACACTTATCACTCCTATTCTAAAAAAACGACTTGCTGAAGGGTATGAAAAAGAACGACTCGAAAAAGAAGAAACAAACGCATAAAGATAGGAAGCAACAATCTGCAGAACTTTGAAAAAAATAAAACAACCCGAACGATAGAAGTTTAAGCAACGACAACAGCTTTAAAAGCGAATACCATGAGTAGAAAAAACATACAAAACATCTCTTTAGAGGCAGCTAAAACTCAACCTGAAAAGCAGTTTTCACATGAAGATTTTACTGCTGGGATCCCACCTTACCTTCGTGGACCTTATTCTACCATGTATGTCAGAAGACCTTGGACCATTCGACAATATGCAGGTTTTTCTACCGCAGAAGAAAGCAATGCTTTTTACAGAAGAAATTTAGCTGCTGGACAAAAAGGACTTTCTGTTGCTTTTGATTTGGCCACCCATAGAGGGTATGACTCAGACCACGAGCGTGTACAAGGAGATGTTGGTAAAGCAGGAGTAGCTATTGATTCTGTTGCCGATATGAAAATCTTATTTGATCAGATTCCATTAGACAAAATGTCGGTATCGATGACCATGAATGGGGCTGTTTTACCCATTCTCGCTTTTTACATCGTGGCTGCAGAAGAACAAGGTGTTGCGCCAGAAAACCTTTCTGGAACCATTCAAAACGACATTTTAAAAGAGTTCATGGTGCGTAACACGTACATCTACCCTCCGAGTCCGTCGATGAAAATTATTGCTGATATTTTTCAATATACAAGTGAGCATATGCCCAAGTTCAATTCCATTTCTATCTCCGGATACCACATGCAAGAGGCGGGAGCTACTGCAGAAATAGAATTGGCATACACCTTAGCAGATGGCTTAGAATATATTAAAAAAGGGATTGAAGCAGGTATGGATATAGATACTTTTGCACCAAGACTTTCCTTCTTTTGGGCTATTGGTATGGATCACTTTACAGAGATTGCCAAAATGCGTGCAGGAAGAATGCTGTGGTCTAAACTTGTGCAACAATTCAATCCAAAAAATCAAAAATCACTCGCCCTTAGAACACATTGCCAAACCAGTGGCTGGTCTTTAACGGAGCAAGACCCTTTCAACAATGTTGCTAGAACCACTATAGAAGCAATGGCTGCGGCCTTTGGAGGTACACAAAGCTTGCATACAAACGCACTTGATGAGGCCATTGCCCTACCTACAGATTTCTCTGCGCGTATTGCAAGAAATACTCAAATTTATTTACAAGAAGAAACCAACATCACCAAAACTGTTGATCCTTGGGCAGGTAGCTATCATGTGGAGCAACGCACAGAAGACATTGCCAATGAGGCATGGAAACTCATCCAAGAGGTAGAGGAATTAGGCGGCATGACAAAAGCCATAGAACAAGGAATTCCCAAAATGCGTATCGAAGAAGCTGCCGCCAAAAAGCAAGCAAAAATCGATAGTGGTCAAGACACCATTGTTGGTGTGAATAAATATCAGTTAAAAGAAGAAGACCCTTTGCATATTTTAGAGGTGGATAATGAAGCCGTTCGCTTGTCGCAAATAGAACGATTGGAAACCATTAAAAAAGATAGAAATCAAGAAAAAGTAACAGCAGCGCTGACAAATTTAACAGCAGCAGCAAAATCAACTACAGGAAATTTATTAGCTTTGGCAGTAATCGCTGCCAGAGAACGCGCTACCTTAGGCGAAATATCTGATGCTTTAGAAGACATCTTTGGCAGGCATAAAGCAGTTCATAAAACCATATCTGGCGTGTATAGTAAAGAAATAAAAGAAGACCCTTTGTTTAAAAAAGCAAGTGAAATGGCCGATCAATTCGCCACTTTAGAAGGAAGACGACCTCGAATTATGATTGCAAAACTGGGGCAAGACGGACACGATCGTGGTGCAAAAGTAGTTGCAACAGGCTATGCCGACCTCGGTTTTGACGTAGATATTGGTCCGCTTTTTCAAACTCCAGAAGAGGCTACCAAACAAGCCATCGAAAATGATGTACACATTCTAGGGATTTCCTCTTTAGCTGCAGGACATAAAACATTGGTTCCACAAGTAATTGAATCATTGAAAAACTACGGAAGAGAGGATATCATGGTTATTGTAGGAGGTGTGATTCCAGCACAAGACTATCAATATCTATTTGATGCAGGTGCTGTAGGTGTTTTTGGACCCGGAACAAAAATTGCACAAGCAGCTATTGATATGCTCAGCATCCTCATAGAAAGTGTCGCTGAGTAAGTCTCTACAATTCTCGTAAAATTGGCTGTTCTTTTTAACATTTTGTAAAGAGAAAAAACAGATTATTCAAATCGTTTATTAACGCATTTATCCGTAAATTTGTGGTCTCAAAAACTATTCTTTTACAGATGAAAAAAATCCTTGATATTCTTTACTCAACGCGGTTAATGGCGATCCTATTTTTCTTGTTCGCAACTGCCATGGGTGTCGCGACTTTTATCGAAAATGATTATGGTACACAAACCTCTAAAGCACTGGTGTACAACTCGTGGTGGTTCGAGGCGATTATGGTCTTTTTTGTCATCAACTTTTTTGGTAATATTTTCAGATATCGCCTCTACAAAAAAGAAAAATGGCCTGTTTTACTATTTCATGCCTCTTTTTTATTGATTCTTGTAGGAGCAGGAATCACGAGGTATGTTGGTTATGAAGGAATCATGGTTGTTGAAGAAGGAGAAATGACAAATAAATTCCTTTCAGAAACTACTTATGTGAATGTTGTCATTGATGACAATACTTCTCAAAAACCCACCATTCATGAACCGATATTGCTTTCTGGGTGGGGAAGCAACTCATGGGGATTCTCTACAAAATTTAAACAACAACCTGTTCACTTTGAATTGGTAGACTACATACCTTGGGCAGCACAAGAATTTATTGAAGATGAAACTGGAGATGACTATCTTTTCTTAGTAGAATCAAGCGGAGGCACAAGACATGAACATTACATCAAAAAAGGGACTGTAGAGAACATTCACAATATTCTAGTTGGCTTCGATGCACCAAACACCGCGACGATTAATATTAGAACAGCTGGAGATGGCTTACAAATTCAATCGGGAGCTGATGGAGACTTTATGCGCATGGCCGATCAATTTAGAGGTACAGTAACCAAAGATTCTATTCAAGATTTTCAATTCCGTTCTTTATACAACATCTCAGGATTGCCATTTGTGGTGCCCAACCCTGTCATGACAGGAAAGATGAACACTGTGAGAGGACCCAAAAACGACAAGGACTTGAGTTCTGATGTACTTGTAATCGATGTAACAACAAACAATACAACAGAGAGAATAGAACTCACAGGAGGAAAATTCAACTCTCTAAATTCAAAACAACTTACCGTTGACAACTTGAACTTTAGAATGCTCTATGGCTCTAAAACCTTAGAAACGCCATTTCATGTGAAGCTCAAAGACTTTCAACTAGAAAAATATCCAGGATCGGAAAGTGCTGCTTCTTACGCGAGTGAAGTAACCGTCATTTCACCTGAAAAAACATTTGATTATCGCATCTTTATGAATCATATTTTAGATTACAAGGGCTACAAACTATTTCAATCTAGCTATGACATCACTGGAGAAAAAGAAGAGACACACTTATCTGTAAATCACGATTTCTGGGGAACATTGATTACCTACATTGGTTATTCTCTATTGTACTTTGGAATGATTTGTATCTTATTTGCTAAAAAAACACGATTTGATTTCTTAAAAAAATCCTTAACAAAAATTAGAAGAAAAAAGGCTGCCTTATCTATGATTGGTTTCTTTTTTCTTGTGGTTACAGCAACTGCTCAAGAAGCGCACCAGCAACAGAATATCATTACGAATCAGCAAATAGACTCTATTTTAAAGGCGAATACAGTTGATGCAGCCCATGCTGAATTGTTTAATAGTTTGGTGATTCAAGATGCCGGAGGACGTATGAAACCTGCACACACCTTTGCATCAGAACTGGTACGAAAAGTAACACAGCGTGAAACCTTTAAAGGCATGAACCCGAGTCAGGTGTTACTATCCATTATAGAAAATCCTCGTTTTTGGATTGAGGTACCCATGATTTACCTAGAAAAAGGGAACACCAAAATTAGGGAACAACTGGGATTACCTGCCGATGCGACACATGCCCGCTTGTCTGATCTACTGACACAAAATGGTGAATACCTAATTAGAGAGCAGGTGGCTGAGGCACAAAAGAACAACATCAAAAATAAATTTGAAAAAGACCTCATCAACATTGACAGACGTGTTGGACTCTTGTACGGGGCGATTGGAGGTACGATTTTTAAAATCTTCCCAATTCCCAACGACCCCAATAATACATGGGTCTCTCAAGCAGAAACAACACATGCCAATTTTAAAGGAACTGATTCTGT
>JBELDQ010000126.1:0-2229 GCA_042094215.1 Polaribacter sp.
GGTTTTCTATTTCTCCATGAAAACGAGATCGCATTTTGACTAAAAGAAAACACTTTGTACACTGCTCCAAAAATAACTGCAGCGATGCCTAGCCATAAAAATCGATTGTATAGAATAACTCCTTTTACAGGTAGGTGCAATTCATTTTGTTCGGAAAGTGTCCAATAACGTGTATAATAATTAGAGGCTGCCGCTCCAAAGGGATCTAAAATCGCGGCGAGGTACCTATTGTCTGGATCAGACAATAAACTTTCCATTAACCCTTGTATAAATAATAAAAGTATGACTGTAATAAAACCTGCAGCAATATTTCTTGTAAAGGTAACAACACCAAAAACAATAGCTCCAAATAGCACAATATTTGGCAGAATATAGACAAAATAAGTATTGAAATAGGATTTAAACTGGAATACTCCAACAATTTCCGCATTTGTTCCTGGCAACCTAAATCCAATGGCTAAAGCAATTCCAATAGCAAATACAATCAGTGTAACTATGAGTATTGAACTTAAAAACTTTGCAAATAAGTAATTTGCTTTTGTAAACGGATAGGAATACAAAATCGTATGCATTTCGCTTTTATAATCACGGTATACTGAAACCCCTATAATAGAAGGAAATAAAAAGAAAATTAGAGTAGCCATTGCATTAAACAATGCAGCAATACCCGAAGGTGAATTTACAATAGATGCAGAACCTGTTGTCACGGTTATGGAATCAAAGATTCCTGCAGAAGTTGCTGCAAAAAATAAGGAAATGATGAAAAATATCACCAAATAAATATAGAAGGCTGGCTTCTTAAACCAGTAGCTAATTTCTTGTTTAAATACTATAGAAAACATAATAGTTGTAGATTAGATATTGATAGAGAGATGTAGCTTATGAGTGCTCGCATTTGAGCATACTACCTGCTACTTTACTGGCCTAAATGTTAGGAAGCCAATACGGGTTCATCTTGTTTTAATGCAATAAAATATACATCGTCTAATTGCGGCGCAACTTGCTCAAAATCATCTCCTGGCTGTTCTGATGCATGTACTCTAATATTTAAGCTATTGTCTTGGTTGTAATTCGACGATAAAATATTGAATATTTTTTCTGCTTCATCCAACTCATCTCTAGAAACAATCTTTGTCCAGATGGTTCCTTCTATTTCTTTTGTTGCTGCTAATGGTGTTGTGTGTTTTAGAATTTTACCTCCATTTAAAATTGCCATTTCGTTACACAATTCTTTTACATCTTCAACAATATGCGTGGAGAAAATCACCGTACAATTGGTTCCTACTTCTCTTAGCACATTTAAAAAACGATGTCTCTCTGCCGGATCTAAACCAGCGGTAGGCTCATCTACAATAATCAACTTTGGATTGTTTAATAGCAATTGCGCAATACCAAACCGTTGCTTCATACCGCCAGAATAGCCCGCAACATGCTTGTGTCTTACCTCATACAAATTGGTAATCTCTAATACTTCTTTTACAAGGGTTTTTCGCTCCCTCTTATTTGAAACTCCTTTGAGTGTTGCAAAATAATCGAGTAAATCTTCAGCAGACATTTTTGGATAGACCCCAAAAGATTGCGGCAAATACCCTAATATTTTTCGCAAAGACATGTTGTCTTCTAACACATTAATATCGCCAAAAGTAATGGCGCCAGTATCTGGTGTTTGCAAGGTAGCAATGGTTCGCATCAATGATGATTTCCCAGCCCCGTTTGGGCCCAGTAAGCCAAACATTCCTGTACCAATTTCTATACTTAAATTATCAATTGCTTTGACTCCGTTTTTATAGGTTTTTGTTAAATTGTTAATGATTAGTTTCATCCTAACGTTGGTTTTGGTTTGGTTTACATGTATTCGTTGGACATGCAAGATAGGACTTATGAAATTAACAAACATTACAAAAAAACTAAAAAAATAATTTCAAGAAGCATCTAAAAACAATAAAAATCCTATTATTTTTACCAAAAAGAGAAAATGACAATGGCAAAAAAATCGATATTAAATAACAAATCAATTGACTTTTTAGAAAAATATTTAAACAATGCAGCTCCAACGGGTTATGAATGGGAAGGACAAAAAATTTGGATGGACTATTTGAAACCCTATGTTGATGAGTTCATTACGGATACGTATGGCACTGCTGTGGGTGTTATCAATCCTGAAGCTGAGTTTAAGGTAGTCATAGAAGGACATGCAGATGAAATTTCTTGGTATGTGAATTATATTTC
>JBELDQ010000126.1:2329-6734 GCA_042094215.1 Polaribacter sp.
AGGTAGTCATAGAAGGACATGCAGATGAAATTTCTTGGTATGTGAATTATATTTCAGACAACGGATTGATTTATGTGATTCGAAATGGAGGAAGTGATCATCAAATTGCACCGAGTAAAATTGTAAACATTCATACAAAAAACGGTATCGTAAAAGGTGTTTTTGGTTGGCCAGCAATCCACACGCGAATGAAAGGAAAAGAAGAAGCGCCAAAACTAGACAATATTTTCATAGATACAGGTTGTACAACGAAAGAGGAAGTTGAGAAATTAGGAATTCACGTTGGATGTGTCATTACCTATCCTGATGAATTTCATATCTTAAATAAAGATAAATTTGTTTGTAGAGCACTTGACAATAGAATGGGTGGCTTCATGATTGCAGAAGTAGCTCGCTTGTTAAAAGAGAACAAGAAAGAATTGCCTTTTGGATTGTATGTAACAAACTCCGTTCAAGAAGAAATTGGGCTACGTGGCGCAGAGATGATTACAGAGCGCATCAAGCCAAATGTTGCTATTGTAACAGATGTTACCCATGACACGACAACTCCCATGATTGATAAGAAAAAAGAAGGTCACTTAGAGATGGGGAAAGGACCTGTAATTGCCTATGCGCCTGCTGTTCAGCAAAAACTGCGTGATTTGATTACAGAAACAGCAGAAGAGAACGAAATTCCTTTTCAGCGATCTGCCTTGTCTAGAGCAACAGGTACAGATACCGATGCCTTTGCGTATAGCAATGGAGGTGTTGCCTCTGCATTAATTTCTTTGCCGCTTCGTTATATGCATACCACTGTAGAAATGGTGCATAGAGAGGACGTAGAAAATGTAATTAAAATGATTTATGAATCCTTATTAAAAATAAAGAACGGAGAAACGTTTTCTTATTTCGACTAAGAACAAACCAATCCCGCTCTGTGCGGGATTTTTTTTGATATTTTTTCTATGGATGAACGTATTGACATACTCACCTCTGCTGGACAGTTAACAGGAAAAACGTGCTTAAAATCTGAAGCACATCAAAAAGGGCTCTACCACCAAACCGTGCATGTTTGGTTTTATACGGAGAATGGAAAAATACTACTCCAGAAGAGGGCCGCTGTTAAAAAGGTATTTCCAAATCATTGGGATGTTTCTGTTGCCGGACATATGGGTGCTGGTGAAAAAACGATCACTGCCGCCATAAGAGAAACCAAAGAAGAAATTGGCATTGACATCGCGGCAGAGGATTTGATAAAAATTGGGTATCGCAAAGACGAGATTATACATCCCAATGGTATTTTAGACAATGAGTTCAAGCACATTTACCTATGCAAACTTCAAAAGGAATTGCATGAATTAACCATGCAAGTTGGTGAGGTAGACGCCTTGGCTCTTTTTGATAACTCCATACTAAAAGATGCTTCAAAGCACGGCAGCTTTATGGTGCCAAATATGAATCAGTATTATGATTTTATTTTCGACAAACTACAAGAATTAAGCAAGGAGAGCATCTAATCAACTCCTTGACGCTACAAAAATTTTAGTACAACCCTCATTGCATGCTAAAATTGTTCTTATCACATCAATTACAGAAGTGCTACCAATTCTTAAATTTTTGCTTGGTAGGTATACAACTCATAATAGCGCCCTTTTTGCGAAATCAATTCGTCATGGGTTCCTCGCTCTACAATACTTCCGGCTTCGATCACCAATATCTGATCGGCTTGCTTAATCGTGCTTAGTCTATGTGCAATTACAATGGTTGTTCTTTCCTTCATCAATTCAGACAAACTTTTCTGAATCAAGGCTTCGCTTTCTGTATCTAAGCTTGACGTTGCTTCGTCTAAAATAATCATTTTAGGATTTGCTAGTATTGCTCTGGCTATCGCCAATCGCTGACGTTGTCCACCAGAAAGTTTCACCCCTCTTTCTCCAATCAAGGTATCCAAGCCTTGATCAAAGCGATCTGTAAATTCATTTACATATGCTGCTTTTACTGCATTTTGTAATTCATCTTCTGTGGCATTAGGTCGAGGAAATAGAATGTTTTCTCTAATACTTCCTTCAAACAAAAACTCATCTTGTAGCACAACTCCAAGGTGCTTTCTATAACTGTTCAATTTTATTTTAGAGATGTCTTGGCCATCTATGGTAATCAATCCTTCGGTTGGATTTAAAAAGGTAGCAGACAACCCTGCTATGGTTGATTTCCCTGATCCAGAACTTCCAACCAAAGCGGTGACGGTTCCCTTCGGAACCTTAAAACTAATATCATTCAATACGCTCTTTCCTTCTTCATACGCAAAAGAAACCTTTTCAAATGCCATCGCTCCTTGCACAGTTTCCAACGCCACGGTTCTGTGCCTGTCATCCTCCTCTGCTTCCATATTCATGAGCTCTTCTGTTCTATCCAACCCTGCCAAGGCTTCGGTCAATTGACTTCCAATATTACTCATTTGCACTATGGGTGCAATCATAAAGCCAAGAATTAATGTGAAAAACAGAAATTCTCCAGCAGTCATGCTTCCAGCCATCATATAATAGCCCCCAATACCCATAATCCCTGTAGTAGCAACTCCAATTAAAAAAGTTGATGAGCTTGTCATAATGGCGGTCGCTGTTAAACTTTTTTTAACATTCTGAAAAAGTTTATCTACGCCTTTTTCAAATGTTTGATTTTCTTGTGCCTCCGCATTAAACGCCTTAATGACTCTTACTCCTGCCAAGGTCTCAGTTAATCTTCCTTTGACCTCTGCATTGATCTTACCTCTTGTTCTAAATATTGGACGAATAAATTTAAATGCCCTTAAGGCTACCAATCCAAAAATAGAGATGGGTAGAAATACAAATAAGGTCATCCAAGGGTTTAAGTTGATTAAAATAACTAAAGAAATTACAGCGGTAATACTTCCTCCTACCAATTGCACCAATCCGGTACCTATAAGATTTCGAACGCCTTCAACATCACTCATAATTCGAGATACCAATGCCCCCGACTTTGTGTTATCAAAAAAACGAATAGGCAATGAGAGTACTTTTTTTTGGACCTGTGCTCTCAATTCTGAGATTAAATATTGTGCTTGCACGCTCAATATTCGGGTTAATAAAAAAGAGGTTCCTGCCTGAAGTACAATTGCAGTAATCACAATTCCTAGCAATGCATATAACTGATCAAAATCTTTATTGGGCACTACCTCATCTAATAAAATTTTACTTTGCCATGGCAAGATAAGGCCAGACAAGCTCCGAACAACAATGAGCACCAAACCAATAAAAACCAAATTTCTTCTAGGCCAAATAATGGTTTTAAATGCTTTGCCTATGGTTACTTTTGGTTTCTTATTTCTTGTTGTTGATTTGCTAAATTGCTGCATCTATTTGTTGTTTTTAATGATACCTAGTCATAGACAATATGCATGCCAAGTCTGTTGTACATGACAGAATAACAAAAGACAACATCAATTCCTTCGAAATCAAAGGGAAGCAAGACATATGTATATGTTTTATGCTTGTATCATTGGAGTTTAGATACCTCAAAAGGCACTCTTTATATCAATCTTGATTTGCTGCTTCTTCTCCCATTATAGCGGCTACTACTTCTGGATTTAACAAGGTGCTTATATCCCCAAGATTGCCGGTATCATTGCAAGCAATCTTACGCAAAATACGTCTCATAATTTTTCCAGAGCGCGTTTTTGGTAATCCTTCTGTAAATTGAATGGTATCTAATTTTGCTATGGGGCCGATGTGTTCTGTGATCACTTGATTGATTTCTCTCCGCAAGTTATCTTGATCTCTACCTTCTCCAATATCCTTTAAAGTAACATAGCCAAACAAGGCATTTCCTTTTATAGCATGTGGTATACCAACAATAGCAGATTCAGCCACTGCAGGATGTTCATTAATGGCATCTTCTATCGGTGCTGTTCCCAAATTATGGCCAGAAACAATAATAACATCATCTACTCTACCTGTAATTCTATAATAGCCCACCTCATCTCGCAATGCACCATCGCCTGTAAAATACATGTTTTTATAGGCCGAAAAATAGGTTTCTTTGTACCGTTGATGATTCCCCCAAATGGTTCTTGCAATACTCGGCCAAGGAAATTTAATACACAGTCTGCCTTCTACTTGATTTCCTTTTAGCTCCGTCCCTATTTCATCCATAATTGCAGGTTGAATACCTATAAAAGGTAAGGTTGCATAGGTTGGCTTTGTAGGAGTTACATAGGGGATTGGTGTAATCATGATCCCTCCGGTTTCTGTTTGCCACCAAGAATCAATAATCGGACTTTTCCTTTTACCTACGTTGTCATTGTACCAATGCCAAGCTTCTTCATTAATAGGTTCTCCCACCGATCCTAAAACTTTTAAAGACGACAAATCATAGGTCTCCAACAATTCAACACCTTGTTTAGCGA
>JBELDQ010000127.1:0-6549 GCA_042094215.1 Polaribacter sp.
CTCAAAATCGGGCGCCTTATCACCTACTTTTAAATGTGTCATTGGTATTATTTTAATGACAAATATAAGAGAAAGAATGGGAGTATTCAAAAAAAGAACAATGAGAGTAGCTTGGTTAATTTGTATATTGCAGCAGAAAATCTAATACAATGACCAAACAAGAAAAGGTGAATTTTGTAATTGATACATTGACACATTTGTATCCTGAAATACCTATTCCGCTAGACCATAAAGACCCTTACACCTTACTAATCGCTGTATTATTATCTGCGCAATGTACAGATGTTCGAGTCAATCAAATTACACCGCTACTCTTTACAAAAGCCGACAACCCTTTTGACATGATAAAAATGACAGTAGATGAGATTAAAGACATTATAAGACCTTGCGGCTTATCTCCCATGAAAAGTAAAGGCATATATGGCCTGTCAAAAATTTTGATTGAAAAATACAATGGTGAAGTTCCAGAGAGTTTTGAAGGATTGGAAGAGTTGCCTGCTGTAGGTCATAAAACAGCAAGTGTAGTAATGAGCCAGGCTTTTGGCATACCTGCTTTTCCTGTTGATACGCACATACACAGGCTCATGTATCGTTGGAATTTAACCAATGGTAAAAATGTACAACAAACTGAAAAAGACGCTAAAAGATTATTTCCAAAGGCATTATGGAATGACCTTCATTTGCAAATTATTTGGTACGGAAGAGAATACTCTCCTGCAAGAGGATGGAACTTAGACATTGACATCATCACTAAAACTATTGGCAGAAAATCGGTACTAAAAGCATACCATCAAAAAAATTAGAAAAGCCTTAACCAGCAGTTAAGGCTTTTCCTCTTAATTCAAATTCAACTCAATGACTACGTCCGCTTTAGCTCTTATCACTTTCAATGATTTTGAAAAGTTAACTAAAAATTGAATTGTCTCTTGTTTAGGTTGCTCACGATACTCCGAAGACTTTTGAAAGTAGAGTTTTCTCATATGAATAGGGTTTATATTATTGATTTCTAAACATATAACGCAAACAAAACGCTTTTCGTATTTAATTCACTAAAATAAGTTTATTTTTTTCGATTAACTTTCTTAAATTAATCAATGCATAACGCATTCTTCCCAGTGCTGTATTGATGCTCACTCCTGTGTTTTCAGATATTTCATTAAAGCTCATATCATTATACATTCGCATCACTAACACTTCTTTTTGCTCTTGTGGCAACTCATTAATTAACTCTTTTACATCTAAATGAATTTGCTCTTTAATCATTTTTTTTTCCGCATTTAACGAACCGTCTCCCAAAACAGAAAAAATATCAAATTCTTCAGTATTTCGGAACGTTGGCATACGATTGGACTTTCTAAAATAGTCAATGATTAAATTATGAGATATACGCATCACCCAGGGTAAAAATTTACCCTCTTCGTTATAATTGCCTTTTTTTAACGTTCTAATTACTTTAATAAAGGTGTCTTGAAAAAGATCTTCAGTAACATCTCTGTCTTTTACTTTGCTATAAATAAAACTAAATAAACGTTGTTGATGTCTCTTAATTAAAATTTCAAGAGACACTTCATTTCCTTTGATGTAGTTACTTACTAATGTGCTGTCTAATGTGGTCTTTTCACGCATAATTCATTACTTTAAGAAAACATAGCTGTTTTCTGATTTCTATTTTTTTCGAAACTTTTAAAGTAATGTTATCGTATACGCGTCTTTTTTTTATGAAGTTACTAGCGTCAAATATGGCACATTTTTTTCGTAAACGCAAATAAAACTAGACAATTTAGTAAAATAAATCATGCTATTATTTCAAAAAAGGGTATTTTTATACCTTACTTTTTTTTATAAATGAAATTAGACTTAAGCAGCATTAACCCAAAGGAAAACATCATTATTAAAGGGGCAAAATTGCACAACTTAAAAAATATTGATGTTGTCATCCCCAGAAACAAACTTGTAGTAATTACAGGCCTTTCAGGTTCGGGGAAATCTTCACTGGCTTTTGACACCCTGTATGCAGAAGGTCAGAGAAGATATGTAGAAAGTTTGTCTTCCTATGCGCGTCAATTTTTAGGAAAACTCCACAAACCAAAAGTAGATTATATCAAAGGAATTGCTCCTGCAATTGCCATAGAACAAAAAGTGAATTCTACAAATCCGAGATCTACAGTTGGAACCTCAACTGAGATTTATGACTATATAAAATTACTTTATGCACGCATAGGGACAACCTTCTCTCCTATTTCGAATAAAAAAGTAAAAAAAGATACGGTAACCGATGTTTTAGAACACATAAAAAGTTATGAAGTCGGTGCGAAACTAGTATTATTAGCTCCCATATACTTGGATAAAACTAGAGATTTAAAAACCCTTTTAAATGTATTTTCTCAACAGGGCTATGCACGTATAAAAATGGGAAGTTCCATACTGAGAATTGAAGCGTTTCCTTTTGAAACCTATAAAAAAGAAAATCTACAACTCGTTATAGATCGCATTGTATTAAAAGATGATGAAGATTTTTACAACCGATTAGCAGACGCCATACAAACCGCCTTTTTTGAAGGAAAAGGAGTTTGCTCCATAGAAGATTTAAGCACGTCAAATTCCACTGCATTTAGCAATAAATTTGAATTGGATGGTATGACCTTTTTGGAGCCAAACACACATCTATTTAGTTTTAACAATCCCTATGGTGCTTGTCCGACATGTGAAGGCTATGGCAGTGTAATTGGTATTGATGAAGACCTCGTTATTCCAAATACAGGGTTGTCAATTTATGAGGATGCCATACTCCCTTTTAAATCAGATTCTTTCAGAGCCTATAAAGACAACTTGATTACCTATGGCTTCGAATTTGACATTCCCGTTCATAAACCTTGGTTCGAATTATCGAAGGCTCAAAAAGAGTTGATTTGGAACGGAAATAAAAAATTTAGAGGGATTCATGATTTCTTTAAAAAGTTAGAAGAAAAAAGTTACAAAATTCAAAACAGGGTCATGCTTTCTCGTTATAGAGGAAAAACAACATGTACTACATGTAATGGAACACGTTTGCGAAAAGAAGCAGATTATGTGAAGGTGTTTGGTAAAACCATCTCAGAATTGGTCTCTTTACCCATAGATGAATTAGCGCTCTTCTTTAAAAGCATTCAACTAACCCAACATGAGCAAAAAATTGGAGAACGGTTGCTCACAGAAATCACAAGTAGATTACAATTTTTGCAAGATGTTGGCTTGAGTTATTTAACAATCAATAGAACGTCCAACACATTGTCTGGAGGTGAGAGTCAGCGCATCAACCTAGCCACCTCACTTGGAAGTAGCTTAGTTGGATCTATGTATATTTTAGACGAGCCAAGTATTGGATTACACCCAAAAGATACAGAACGATTGATTGGAGTTCTTCAAAATTTGCGTGATTTAGGAAATACCGTGATTGTTGTAGAACACGATGAAGACATCATGAAAATTGCAGATTATATCATAGATATTGGTCCAGAAGCAGGGACCTACGGAGGTCATGTTGTTGCTGAAGGAACATTTAAAGATATCTTAAAGTCGTCTTCACTAACGGCACAATACTTGAATGAAGAGCAAACCATTGAGATCCCAACATCAAGAAGAAAAGTAAAAAACCACATTCAAATACTTGGCGCTAGAGAGCACAATTTAAAAAATATAGATGTCAGTATTCCCTTGAATAATTTAACCGTAATCACAGGAGTTTCTGGCAGTGGAAAAAGTACTTTAGTCAAAAAGATTGTATTTCCTGCAATACAAAAAAAACTAAATGGCCATGGAGAAAAGCTGGGGCAATTCACAGCTATCAAAGGGGCATATGATACCTTAAAGCATATTGAATTTATTGATCAGAATCCAATTGGACGCTCTTCTCGATCTAATCCTGTCACCTATATAAAAGCTTATGATGACATTAGAGCACTATTTTCGAATCAAAAGTTATCAAAAATTAGAAACTACAAACCAAAACATTTCTCATTCAATGTAGAAGGTGGACGATGCGAGGTATGTAAAGGAGAAGGAGAAGTAACGATAGAAATGCAGTTCATGGCAGATGTGCATTTGCAATGCGATGCCTGTGATGGAAAGCGATTTAAAAAAGAGGTTCTGGAAGTAAAATTTGATGGTAAAAACATTGATGATATTCTAAGGCTAACCATTGATGATGCTGTTGCTTTTTTCTCTGAGAATATGGTCACCAAAATTGCAACAAAATTAAAGCCTTTACAGGATGTAGGCCTGGGGTACGTGCAATTAGGACAGTCTTCCTCGACACTTTCTGGCGGAGAGGCACAACGTATCAAATTGGCTTCATTTTTAATCAAGGGAAATACAAAAGACAAAGCCTTGTTTATTTTTGATGAACCGACTACTGGATTGCATTTTCATGATATTAAAAAACTACTAGCATCTTTTAATGCACTCATTGATAAAGGACATTCTATTGTTGTCATTGAACACAATATAGAATTAATTAAATGTGCTGATTACATCATTGACCTTGGAATTGAAGGAGGAGAAAAAGGAGGAGAACTGCTATTTCAAGGTACACCAGAGGAACTCATTAAGCATAAGACATCCCAAACAGCAATCTATTTGAAAGAAAAGCTACATGTTTCATAAGTGATTGCTCGAACGAACAAACAAAAGACAAAAAATAGCATTCGATAGCGAGATACTGCAGGAATGTCGCATTTTACGCATGATTGATACGAACAAAAAAAGCTGCTCAAGATTTCTCCTAAAACAGCCTAATCACAAGCAATGCAAGTTCAATGCTTATTCTAAAATCTTCTCACCAATATTTGGATTAAAGACATAGTTAAAAGAATAATAACGAGGATCTTGAGAAGTATCTTGATCTTTGTAGTAACTTAAAATCTCCATTTTCACATAGTGGTCGTTGTGTGTCTTAATGACTAAGACTTTCCCGGCAACTGCACTAATGAGATGCGTTTGCCTATTGTAGGTATACCAAGTACTCTTAGGCAATGCCAAAGCGCCAGCTTGATCTTGTGTAAATTCGGTAGCTTCTGGCGCCATTAAGATATCAGAGAACGTACCTGTTTGTAGAGAAAGTGCTCCTATACCTGTTCTTGACGGTTCATCAGTAAGACCTACCTCAACGCCACCATTCACAATAATTGTAGTACCTCTAAAGGCTACATCCCAATTATCATTGGTTACAACAGATCCTGTTTCAAAGTTGAACTTCGTAAAATCACCTGCTTCCGAAGGTGGGCTTACCATATAATCTGTGGTTACAGGAGCATATATATTGAGTGCCTGATTCGATACAACGGGTTGCATCTCTACCTCATTCTTTGAACAAGATACCACCAATAAAGAGACTAAAGTGATTAAAAAAATTGATTTAATAGTTTTCATTTTATTTGATTTAATAATTATATATTTACTTTGATTACTTCATTAATTTGTTGACTAAAAATTGATTTGAATACTTCCAAAGAACGTACGGCCAACTCTCAACACGGCATCCGTATTTAGAAAGAACTCCTTGTTTTCTAGTCCACGAGAGTTAAATAAATTGTCCACGCCTATTTGCAGTTCTGCTATCCTGTGAATTGATTTTGAAAAAGAAGTATTGACCTGAAGATTCCCCTTCACAAAATTGTCAAATTTATCTACAATACCTTGACTGTTATTGGTATCGTATAAAGCATATTTACTTCGATACACTGCTCTCATATTTGCACTAAAATCATGTTTGTAATTTTGATAAAACAATTTAAGATTCGCTGTATGCTTTGATCTATTTGCCAAACCAACATAAGCATCCATTGTTAATCTTTGTGAAGATGAATTTGGTGTTGGTCTAAAATAAACCGATCCAGACTTTATCAAGGCTTCTTGCTCCTTGTCTCTTGCCGTTAGAAATTGATATCCTCCGGAGATACTCATATGATCTGTTATTTTTATGCTTGCATCTAATTCAATTCCTTGTGTATATACCTTGCTCCTATTTTCATAATAAAAAACCCTCGTATTTGGATTGACACCAGGCAAAGCTCCGTTAAAAACAGCAGTATTTATTAAATCTTTGATGTCATTTCTAAACAGATTTACGGCCAACTTTACAGCAGGCCTAGGTTGTAATTGAAACCCTATATTATATCCAATAGAATTTTCTGGGTTTAAATCTTTGGCTACCTGATCAATCACCTGGGTATTCTGACCAAACAATTCATGCATTGTTCTTACACCGTACACTAAATATCCTCCAGCTGAATTGTTAAAATTGAAAAATAACTGTCTAAAATCTGGTGCTTTAAAACCGAATCCGACAGACGACTTTATCGCCATCCAATCATTTAATCTATATCTTGCAGACACCTTTGGAGAAAAAGCTGATTTGTATTTATTGTGACGATCGTAACGAGCTCCGACAATTAGGTTGACATCTTTGAAAGGAGTAAAATCATATTGACCATAAAGGTATTGTGTTTCAAAAGACTCTTTTTTTGCAAAAAAGGTTCGATCTAAGGCATCAAAACCAGTACCTATTCCTCC
>JBELDQ010000128.1:0-2481 GCA_042094215.1 Polaribacter sp.
TCAAACAACGCATTTGATATTTTGGTGTCATTGTGAGTAACTCGTGTTCTAATTTTTCCTGATTTTTGAAGACTTTCTAATACGTGCATTTCTTCTTTGGATTGTTGTATCAACGAAATGTATTTTTTTGCAATATCCTTTCGCTTCTTGGAGGCCTTCGTAAACGCTGCTTCAAATTGTTGGTATCGAAAAGACATGCTGTGAAAGTTAGGAATGACCTCTGTTAATGCACTCGTATCAAAATCACTAGTCAAATGAAGAAATGTTCCCATTAACTTTCCTGCTTCAGAGGCAATTTGGACTTTTTCTACCGTGTCGAAGGTTTGACTATCTTCTATAAAAATCATCAGATTCCAATAATTATGATCTTCATCTTGATAGTAATTTTTCCCGTCTTTTGCTTGGACAAATGTTAAGACTCTTTTATTCAGTTCCTCTTCATTTAAATTGCTGAGTTTGCTCCGGAGATGTTGACTGATTTGTGTTTTATTTTGAACCAGTCCCGGAACATCTGGGAATACATTTTTATTGATTTGTTGCAAAACATAGCAAGGTTGTTGTTTGGTAATGATGAGAAATGTGTCATTAATGTGTCCGGAAGCTAATTCTTGATACGAGTCGAAATCATTTTCATGTTTGAATCGATTAAAAATAGCGTTTAGTTTTTCTTGCATCATGAATGTCATAGTTCTTGTAGCTATATGTTTTTTGCTATTAGTCGGGTACTCGTCTTTTCTGCAATAGGTTGGTCTTCTTTCTAAGGGACTCTATGCTATTGACTAGGTTGTGCTTCTATTGCATGGGTAGTAGCGATTGAAAGCAGCAAAAACCGCTTTGTCAATGATTTTCTCATGCGTTTAGCATTCTTGTTTATTTATCTTCTATTAATAGGTGTCTTTGATCCACTTGTAAGGTTTTCTTTTCACCCAGTTACCTCTTGTGAAATCAGGAAAGTCTTGTGGCGCTCCGTTATTCTCTATTGAGATTTCTGAGAGCGGTGTAATAGCGCTCCAAGCAGCAGCATCATAGGCATCTATTGGAGGCGCTATGTTTTCTTTAGCGCATTCAACAAAGGCGTTTAGTACGAAAAAGTCCATGCCTCCGTGTCCTGCACCCTGGGCGTAGGTCCCATATTTTTGCCACAAAGGATGGTCATATTTTTGCAGCCATTCTTTCGAGTCATCCCAACGGTGTGGCTTTTTAGATTTTCCCTCTATGTATATGCGATCACCGTCTTTTTCCCACAAACCATTGGCTCCTTGTACTCGAAAACCAAGAGAGTAGGGCCTTGGTAAATTACAGTCATGCGTAACGATAATAGTTTCGCCTAAGGCTGTTTCAATGGTGCTCGTAATTACGTCACCTTGTTTGAATTTTAGTTTTGCATTGGGGTGATTTTCTCCTCCATGTTCTACAATGTAATTGTGTATGCCAATTCCTTTAGAAGCATTTGAACTAATGGATGTAAATCGATTTCCTCTATTTATATTTGACATGGCTGCAATGGGACCGATACCATGTGTTGGATATACATCTGCATTTCTTAATAGAGAGTGTTGGGTACGCCATGCCGATTCAGAGATCCCTTTTTCTCCAAATTCAACACCTTTTCCATAAGCAGTTTTACCGTTGTTTAATTTTACAAATCTCAAATCGTGCTGATAGCCGCACCTGAAGTGAACTAGTTCTCCAAAGACATTTTGTCTTACCATGTTTAAAACAGCCATCACATCTCTTCGATAATTGACATTTTCAAGAAGCATTAACTGCGTACCTGTTTGCTCGTGGGTGTTTACTAGATCCCAGCACTCCTCCATTGTGTTTGCTGCAGACACCTCCAGTCCGGTGTATTTTTTTGCGAACATAGCATCTTTAGCCATGCGCGTGTGCCACAGCCAAGGTGTTGAGATGATCACAGCATCAACCTCTTTGAGAGCTAATAAATTTCTATAGTCATAGTCACTACTCCCAAAGACTTTCGGTTTTTTTTGTCCTGCCTTTTCTATTGTATCCAAAGCGATTTTAATTCGTCGAGGGTCAATATCACAAATAGCCGTGATGTGCACATCTTTTCGAAGTAGGGTGTTTTTTAAATGATTGGTCCCTCTCAAGCCTACACCAATAAATCCAATGTTAAGTTTTTGTGTTTTGGCTTTGCTTGCTCCAAAAGCAAGGTTCGGCGTCATGGCTAATCCCGCTCCTGTAATGGCTGATTTTTTTAAAAAATCTCTTCTTGTACTCATGTTAAAGGCTTTTTATTTTCTTTTTAGTTTTTGTAAATCATTCAACTAATGCTATGAATTGGTTGATTTCTAAAGGTTAAAATACGCGGTTTTTTCGACTCTATCAATGTTTTTTTTCAAATTAGTGAGAACATGAGAAATACCACGTATTTGTTCGTTTTGAGTTATTCTTTTTCAAAATAGTTTTATTTTAAAATCGCAAGTAGTAGATGAGATTACACTATTTTTTATCTCTGTA
>JBELDQ010000128.1:2581-6534 GCA_042094215.1 Polaribacter sp.
ATCTGTTTTTGTAAGAATATTAAAAGAGAGTAGTTTTTTTCGAAAATTACGGTTGTCTAACTTTTTTTGGTAAATACCTTCATACAAGGTTTGAATCTGCGGAAGTGTAAATTTTTCGTCCAATAGATTCAATCCTATAGGGCTTCTAAGTAATCTTTCCTTAAGTCTATCAATGGCATCATTGACCATTGTTCTATGATCAAGAATTAATTCAGGTATTTCATCAAGGCTAAACCATTTGGGGTCAAAGGCATCTGCATTCTGATTGTCTAGTTCATTACACCGAATAAGACTGAAGTACCCTGCAGAAATCACCCGTTCACTTGGATCTCTATTGACGCTGCTATAGGTTTTTAGTTCTTCAAGAAAAATAGTATCAAGTCCTGTTGATTCTAATAGAGCTTTTTTGGCAGTTTCTTCAAGAGTAATGTCTTTTTCGATAAAGGAACCAATGAGTGACCATTGAGCTTTCAACGGTGCTGTTTTTTGTTTAAAGAGCAATAGTTTTAATTTTTCTTGCTCTAAATCAAAACCAAAAATAACACAGTCGACTGCGATGAGAAATTTCTTTCGATCTCTGTATGTATTGTTTGTATCAATTGGTTTTGCCATTATTGTGTTATTTGCCAATAGTTAATATACTGTTTATTTGCACCTTTATTTTTTACTAATGTCAAGGTTCTCTTTTAAAAGGTTTATTTGTTCTCCTAGATTGTTATTTAAATTATATAACTCGGGTTTTGAGAAACGCCAGTTTTAATTTTTTTATTGTCTAACCCTGCTGGTGCCTATTTTTTAGTTTTGTATGCTTTCCATTGTGAGGAGTCTTCTGACTATTGTTATGTATGATAGCAACTGTAATTAGAATAACGAAGCCTATAAAATATTTTAGTAGTCTCATAATTTTAAATGGGTTACATTGCGAATATATAATAAATGTATTAAATACGCTTAAAGATATTGGGAATTTTTTAATTATCACAATACTATTCAATGCTAGTATTTTCCTTATGTTGTTATTCCTTGTACGTTGCTTCTATTGTTTTAAGTAAAAAAAAACAGAGATACATCATTGTATCTCTGTTTTCTATTTTCATGAAATGACTCTAAAGTCTTACCCTTTCATTTCAAAATCTTCCATAAATTTTGTGGTGTAATTTCCTGAAATATAATCAGGATGATCCATTAATTGTCTATGAAAAGGGATTGTTGTTTTGATGCCTTCAATAACAAACTCGTCTAAGGCTCTCTTCATTTTGTTAATTGCTTCTTCTCTTGATTGTGCAGTTGTGATTAATTTAGCAATCATAGAGTCGTAGTTTGGTGGAATAGAGTAGCCTGCATACACATGGGTATCTATTCGTACACCATGACCTCCTGGAGCATGGAATGTTGTGATTTTTCCTGGAGCTGGTCTGAAGTTGTTATTCGGGTCTTCTGCATTGATTCTACATTCAATTGAATGCATTTTAGGAAAATAATTTTTACCAGATACAGGAACGCCGGCAGCTACTAAAATTTGTTCTCTAATCAGGTCATAGTCAATAACTTCTTCTGTAATAGGATGCTCTACTTGAATTCTAGTGTTCATCTCCATAAAGTAAAAATTACGGTGTTTGTCTACTAAAAATTCAACAGTACCAGCGCCTTCATACTTAATGAATTCTGAGGCTTTCACAGCAGCTTCTCCCATTGCTTTTCTTAATTCATCGGTCATATACGGAGAAGGTGTTTCTTCTGTAAGTTTTTGATGACGTCTTTGAACAGAGCAATCTCTTTCTGATAGGTGACAGGCTTTTCCATATGAATCACCAACAATTTGAATTTCAATATGTCTTGGTTCTTCAATCAGTTTTTCTAAGTACATACCATCGTTTCCAAAAGCAGCTTTGGCTTCTTGTCTAGCAGAGTCCCAAGCGTCTTTTAAACTTTCTTTTTTCCAAACGGCACGCATTCCTTTACCACCACCACCGGCAGTTGCTTTTAGCATGACAGGATATCCTGCTTCTTCTGCTAGTTTTTCACATTCTTTAAAGTTAGGAATAATTCCTTCAGAACCGGGAATACATGGAACTCCTGCAGCAATCATTGTTGCTTTTGCTGAGGCTTTGTCTCCCATTTTGTCAATCATGTCGCCAGTAGCTCCAATAAATTTGATACCGTGTTCGTGACAGAGGTTTGAAAACTTGGCGTTTTCAGATAGAAACCCATATCCAGGGTGAATTGCATCTGCATTTGTGATTTCAGCAGCAGCAATAATGTTTGACATTTTTAAGTAAGATTCATTACTGGGAGGTGGTCCAATGCAAACTGCTTCATCTGCAAACTTTACATGCAAGCTTTCAGCATCGGCTGTTGAATACACAGCCACAGTTTTAATCCCCATCTCTCTACAAGTTCTAATTACACGTAGTGCAATTTCACCTCTATTGGCAATTAATATTTTTTTAAACATACCTTATAATATTGGTTATGCTCAATGGAGTTTCACTGATTTTCATCTCGTTGTACTCCATTGATGCAACAGTTATGATGGATCTACTAAGAATAATGGTTGGTCAAATTCTACAGGAGAAGAGTCGTCTACTAATACTTTTACGATTTTACCTGAAACTTCAGATTCAATTTCGTTAAATAATTTCATCGCTTCAATTACACAAACAGTATCTCCAACTTTAATTGACTGCCCTACTTCTGCGAAGTTTGGTTTGTCTGGAGCTGGCTTTCTGTAAAAAGTTCCAATAATTGGAGAATTTACAGTGATGAATTTTGAGTTTTCATCGTCACTTGACGCTGCAGGTGCTTGAGCAGCTGCCGGCGCTTCTGCCTGAGCAGGCGCTAAAGGCGCTACAGGGGTTTGCATTTGTGGTACTCCAACCATTGGGTTGGCTTGTACGATTGTAGTTTCGGTTTTAGAAGCGCCAGTTTTAATAGTGATTTTTACATCTTCCATTTCTAACTTTACCTCACTTGCACCAGATTTTGCTACAAATTTAATAAGATTTTGAATTTCTTTAATATCCATATTCTTAGTTTTTAGTTGTTTGATTTTTATGAGTTGTACGCCCATTTTAAGTAGATGGCTCCCCAAGTGAAACCTCCACCGAAAGCGGCAAAAATTATATTATCTCCTTTTTTGATTTGGTTTTCGTAGTCAGCTAATAACAAAGGTAAAGTTCCTGAGGTGGTATTTCCATATTTATGGATGTTAACCATCACTTTATCGCTTTCTAATCCAACTCTTTTTGCTGTGGCTTCAATGATTCTGTTGTTCGCTTGATGAGGTGCCAACCATTGAATATCTTCTTTTATGAGGTTGTTTCTAGTCAACATTTTTTCTGCTACATCGGCCATGTTAGAAACAGCAAATTTAAATACAGTTCTTCCTTCTTGGTGAACGGTATGTTGTTTGTTTTTTAAAGTTTCTTCAGAGGTGGGTAATATAGATCCACCTGCTTCTATTTTTAAGAACTCTCTTCCGTTACCATCACTTCTCAAATATTCATCTTGAAGTCCAAATCCTTCTTGGTTTGGTTCAAATAAAACAGCTCCTGCTCCATCTCCAAAAATAATACAAGTAGCTCTGTCTGTATAGTCTATAATAGAAGACATTTTATCAGAGCCTATAAGTAATACATTTTTATATTTTCCTGAAGCGATATAGCTTGAGGCTGTAGACATACCATAAAGAAAACTAGAACAAGCAGCTTGTAGGTCAAATGAAAAAGCATTTGTAGCGCCAATTTTTGTAGCGACATAAGCAGCGGTAGATGCAACAGGTAAATCGGGTGTTGCCGTTGCTACAATAACTAGGTCTATGTCTTTGGGGTCTTTGTTAGATTTCTCAAGTAAATTTTCGGCAGCTTTAATTGCCATGTAAGAAGTTCCTTTGCCTTCTCCTTTTAAAATTCTTCTTTCTTTAATCCCGGTCCTCGATGTAATCCATTCATCGT
>JBELDQ010000129.1:0-2523 GCA_042094215.1 Polaribacter sp.
CATATAAATGCTGTAACAGGTGCAACAGGCGCAGGAGCATCATTGTCGCCTACCACACATTTTACATGGAGGTCTGCTAATTTTTCACATTATAAACCTTTTACACATCAACACTTAGGTGAAATATATCAGTCTGTGAAATCACTCCAAGAGAATCTCGACAGTGAGCTGCTTTTTATACCGAATAGAGGCGATTTCTCTAGAGGAATTTTCACTACTGTATATACTGATTTTGAAGGGACATTGGAAGAGGCAGTCCTATTGTATAAAACCTATTATAAAGAAGAAAAATTCACCGTCGTTTCTGATAAGGAAGTTCATTTGAAGCAGGTAGTAAATACGAACAAATGTATGCTTCATTTGTTCAAACACGAAAATAGGATTTTGATTACAAGTTGCATTGATAATTTGTTAAAAGGAGCTTCAGGGCAGGCAGTTCAAAACATGAATTTACTATTTGGATTTGAAGAGACAGAGGGATTGAATTTAAAAGCAACTTATTTTTAGAAGAGTTGAGCAGGAGTTTAGAACAATAAAACGATAACAGATGAATATAGCAATAATAGGAACAGGGAATCTCGGAAAATCTATAGCGAACGGATTGTTAAAGACCAATGTAGTTAAAGCCTTGTATTTAACAAGAGGAAATTTAGCAGCTATTCAAAATTTCAAGGAGTATAGGAATGTGTCTTTAACATCGAGTAATACAAAGGCAGTAGAGAATTCTGAGGTAATTATACTCGCTGTTCAACCCATGCATTTAGAGTCCGTTTTAAAGGAAATTCAGCCATATTTAAAAGAAACACATACCCTTATTTCTTCAGTCACAGGTTTTTCAGTAGCTAAGATCGAAGGGGTTATTGGTAAGGCGCATCAGGTGGTAAGAGCAATGCCAAATACAGCAATAGCTGTTGGTAGATCAATGACTTGTTTGTGCGGAAACGTGAAGGGGTTAGAAAAGATTCAAATAGCAACAACGATTTTTAATGAACTAGGAACTTCTATTGTAATTCCAGAATCTCAAATGCAAGCTGCAACGGTAGTTTGTGCAAGTGGAATTGCTTTTTGGATGCGCATGATTCGCGCAACTACACAGGCTGCTATTCAGTTAGGTTTTGATGCTAAAGAAGCACAAGAGTTGTCTATGCATACCTGTCATGGTGCAGCGAACTTATTAATTACAAACGGGAATCATCCAGAGCAAGAAATTGATAAGGTGACGACTCCTAAAGGATGCACAATTGAAGGGTTAAATGAGATGGAACACCAAGGGATGAGTTCGTCATTGATTAGGGGGATGGTTGCTTCCTACACTAAAATTAATTCAATAAAAACAGATCAATTATGAGCTTATTTAATGTGTATCCGTTGTTTGATATTACCCCGGTAAAGGCAAAAGATGTTTTTGTATATGATGATAATGAAATTCAATATTTAGATTTGTATGGGGGACATGCTGTGATCTCTATAGGGCATGGGCATCCAGTTTATATAAAGCGTCTTCAGAATCAGGTGCGCAAATTAGGGTTTTATAGCAACGCTATTCAGAACCCATTGCAAACAGTCTTAGCAAGAGAGTTAGGACAGCAATCTAGTTGTGAGGATTATCAATTGTTCTTATGTAATTCTGGTGCAGAGGCAAATGAGAATGCTATAAAGTTGGCTTCGTTTCACACAGGTAAAAAGAAGTTGGTCTCTTTTACAAATTCATTTCATGGAAGAACTTCAGCAGCAGTAGCTGCAACAGATAATGCTAAAATTATTGCCCCTGTTAATGAGCAGCAAGAAGTAGATTTCTGTGATTTGGGAGATTTGGAATCTGTTGAGAAGTCCCTTCAAAAAGGAGATGTCTGTGCAGTTATTATCGAATGTATTCAAGGGGTTGGAGGATTGCATCAAAGCACAACTGCTTTTTATAAAGGATTGGAAGTTTTATGTAGGAAATATAAAGCAGTTTTTATTGTGGATGAAATACAAACCGGTTTTGGAAGAACAGGTGATTTTTTTGCTTTTCAAAAACATGATATTCAACCAGATATTATTTCTATGGCCAAAGGAATGGGGAATGGATTTCCCATAGGAGGTATACTGATACATCCAAAAATTAAAGCATCTCATGGGTTGTTGGGTACTACATTTGGCGGAAATCATCTAGCCTGCGTGGCCTCTTTGGCTGTTTTAGAGGTCTTAAAAAATGAGAAATTACTAGAAAATGCCCTTGTGATTTCAGCATATTTTAATGAAAAAGCAGCAAGCATTCCAGAGATTAAACAGATTAAAGGTAGAGGGTTGATGTTGGGGTTGGAATTTGAATTCCCAATTGCAGTATTGAGGAAAAAATTACTTTATGAATATCATGTTTTTACAGGAAGTTCAAAGAACCCAAATCTATTAAGAATACTTCCTCCATTAACTGTTAAAAGAGTCCATGTTGATTTGTTTTTTAAAGCGCTAAAAGAGGTGCTCTCAAAGAAACCCATCCTTCAGAATGTCTTATAAATTAATTAATATCAACATCATCAT
>JBELDQ010000129.1:2623-6531 GCA_042094215.1 Polaribacter sp.
ATAATAATAAGCTTAAAACAGAACGTATGAAAAAATATACAACCATAGACGATATTGAAAACATTCCTAACATGATTGAGCAAGCCATTGAATTGAAGAAAAACCCATTTGAGTTCTCAAACATAGGACGTGATAAAACCTTAGTTATGTTGTTCTTTAATGCCAGTTTAAGGACTCGTTTGAGCACAGAGAAAGCTGCGAAAAATTTAGGAATGCAAGTGATGGTGTTACATGTTAGTGATGCTTGGGAACTAGAATTTGAAGAGGGTGTTGTGATGAATTTAAATAGGCCTGAACATGTGAAAGAAGCAGCACAAGTCATCTCTCAATATGCAGATATTATTGCACTAAGATCGTTTCCAACATTAGATAATAGGGAAAAAGACGAATCAGAGTTGGTATTGAATAGTTTTGTGAAGTATGCTTCAGTACCTGTTGTAAATATGGAGAGTGCAACAAGACATCCTTTACAAGCACTTACAGATGCAATGACTATTGAAGAACTCAAAACAAAGTCAAACCCAAAAGTAGTCTTGTCTTGGGCACCACATCCAAAGGCGCTGCCGCATGCAGTAGCAAATTCATTTATAGAAATGATGCAGTCACTCGATGTTGATTTTGCAATTACACACCCTAAAGGCTATGAATTAAGTATAGAAAGAACGAGGGGTGTTCCCATCTATTACAATCGAGAAGAAGCATTGAGAGATGCAGATTTTGTCTATGTGAAGAATTGGAGTAGTTATACTGCGTATGGAGAAGTGACTTCTCAAGATGAGCGATGGATGCTGTCAAAAGAAGCATTGGGAGGCGCAAGGTTTATGCATTGTTTACCGGTGAGAAGAAATGTTGTCGTAGAAGAGGGGGTGCTAGATAGTAGCGCTTCTGCGGTAATTCATCAGGCGAATAATAGGACATACGCAGCGCAAATTGTCTTAAAAGAAATACTAGAAAATAGTTAAATTATGGAAATATTGAAAGTGATTAAAATTGGAGGGAATCTCATTAACAACCCAACTTTATTGGCAACATTTATAAAACATTTCGCAAGTATTGAAGGTCCAAAGATATTGGTGCATGGAGGTGGAAGCCTCGCTACAGAAATGGCTATAAAAATGAAAATGGATGTTAAAATGGCGGAAGGGAGAAGAGTTACCGACAAACAAACATTAGATGTTATTACCATGGTGTATGGAGGTAAAATCAATAAAAAGCTGGTGGCTGCACTGCAATCAAATGCGTGCAACGCAATTGGGTTTTCTGGGGCAGATGGCAATGCAATTGTATCTGTAAAAAGACCTATTAAACATATAGATTATGGATTTGTTGGAGATGTTGTTAACGTAAATACAGAGCTACTGGGTCTGCTAATCAAGCACAATGTGACTCCGGTTTTTTCTGCTCTTACCCATGATGGTAATGGCCAATTATTAAATACCAATGCCGATACTGTTGCAGCTGAATTGGCTATTGCTTTTGCTAAAACTTTCCAAACAGAATTGTATTACTGTTTTGAGAAAAAAGGTGTTTTATTGGATGTGACGGATGAAAATTCTGTAATAGAAAAGATCAATCAGAAGAAATATGATGCATTTGTTGAGAATAGAGTTATTGCAGATGGAATGCTGCCAAAATTGGATAATTGCTTTTATGCAGTGCATCAAAAAGTACAAAAAGTATGCATTGGAAATACTGATATGCTATATAATCAGCACGCGAAATTCACAAAGATTCAAGCAACATGAAAACACAACAGCAACTCATATTTGAGGCGATTGAGCTACTCAAAAGTTTAATTGAAACGCCTTCGTTTTCATCAGAAGAAGCGCAAACAGCGCTGCTGTTAGTGCAATGGTTTTCAGAAAATAAGATGAAGTATCATAGGCATGAGAACAATGTTTGGGCGGTGAATAAATATTTCGACTTGAGCAAGCCAACCCTATTATTGAATTCTCATCATGATACAGTACAACCGAATAATGGATATACCAAAGATCCTTTTAAATCGCTTGTAGAAAACGGTAAATTGTACGGATTAGGGAGCAATGATGCAGGTGGCTGTTTGGTTTCTTTACTAGCAACGTTTACCTATTTTTATGCCCAAGACCATTTGAAATACAATCTCGTATTTGTAGCTTCTGCAGAAGAAGAAAGTAGTGGGGCTAATGGATTGCGAAGTATGCTACCTATACTTCCGAAGATAGACGTTGCTATTGTTGGTGAACCAACATTAATGAATTTGGCAATCGCGGAAAAGGGCTTGGTGGTTTTTGATGCAATTGTAAAAGGAACCCCTAGTCATGCCGCACACTTGAACGCGAACAATGCCATTTACAATAGCATTGATGTGTTAAAATGGTTTCAAACCTACACCTTTGAAAAGGTCTCAGAAACCTTAGGACCTGTAAAAATGACGGTATCACAAATCAATGCAGGAGTTCAACACAATGCAGTACCTGCTGAAGTGCATTTGGTTATTGATGTGCGGGTAAATGATGCATATACTAACCAAGAAATTGTTTCTATTTTACAACGAGAAGCACCGTGTGATCATATTACTGCTCGTGGAATTAAGTTGAATGCTTCTTCTATTCCCATAGATCATGAATTTGTACAAGCAGGAGTTTCATTGGGAAGAAAAACCTATGGGTCACCAACGCTATCCGATCAAGCTGTGCTTGGTTGCCCATCACTAAAATTAGGTCCAGGCGACAGTGCACGTTCTCATTCGGCAGATGAGTTCATTTATATTGATGAAATTGAAGAAGGAATTAAGGTGTATTTAGAATTGCTACATAAGGTAATCGTTTAAAAAGCTGTTATTCCTGCGAAGACAGGAATCCATAAAATATAAATTAGAAAAAACAAGACTCCTGCCTTTGTAGGAATAACAAAATTTACAAAAATGAAACTTTGGGATAAAGGAATCGCTATAGATAAGAAAATAGAGGAGTTTACTGTTGGAAACGATCGGGAAATGGATATGCACATCGCAAAATATGATGTACAAGCTTCTATTGCACATGTAAATATGTTGTACAAAATTGATAGTATTGACGCTGTTGAATTGCAACAATTAAAGCAAGGATTGAAACAATTAATGTCAGAAATTGAAGACAATACCTTTGTGATAGAAGCATGTTTTGAAGACGTGCACTCTAAAATTGAATTTGAAATGACTAAAAGATTTGGAGACGTAGGGAAGAAAATTCATACTGCGCGTTCTAGAAATGATCAAGTTTTAGTTGCTCTACATTTGTATTTTAAGGAAGAAATTTCTGTTGTCATTGAACAAACAAGCACCTTATTTGAAACACTGTTAGACTTGTCAGATGCATATAAAGATATGCTCTTGCCAGGGTATACGCACCTTCAAGTAGCAATGCCATCTTCTTTTGGTTTGTGGTTTTCTGCCTATGCAGAATTGTTAATTGATGATGTATATTTATTGAAAGCTGCCTATAAAGTGGTAGATCAGAATCCTTTAGGTTCAGCTGCGGGTTATGGGAGTTCGTTTCCAATAGATAGAGAATTTACAACGCAAGCGTTGCATTTTGCTACATTAAAATACAATGTGGTAGCTGCTCAAATGAGCAGAGGGAAAAGTGAAAGAACAATTGCAGCAGCTTTAGGAGGGCTTTGCAATACACTGGCGCGTTTTTCAATGGATATTTGTTTGTACATGAGTCAAAATTTTGACTTTATTTCTTTCCCAGATCAGTTAACAACAGGAAGTAGTATCATGCCACATAAAAAGAATCCAGATGTATTTGAATTGATTCGAGGAAAGTGTAATAAGATTCAAAGTTTGCAGACGCAAATGATTTTAATTACCAATAACTTGCCAAGTGGTTATCATAGAGATGTTCAGTTGCTAAAAGAGCATATGATTACTGCTTTTGAAGAGG
>JBELDQ010000130.1:0-6437 GCA_042094215.1 Polaribacter sp.
CAAGAAACAATATAAAGTGGGTAAAAACTCAAATAGTATTGTTCTTATAAAATAGGTAAACCTTTTTACCCATTTTGTATCAGTGGATAAGAGGTAACACCTAATCCGATTTGAGTAGGCTAAACAAAACGCCAGTAATCCAAGTAACTATTATGCCTTGATGTTTAGTTGGGTATGAGATTATTTAGTGTGCTATGAGTACTATATCTCTTCAGGCTCCCCTGGCTCAAACACAATCGTGTTTTTCTGTCCTGGTAGTGGCTTGTAGTGTTGAAACAAAACACCCATGCCATATGGGATATCCCCAGGAAACGCATTGCACCCTCCAGATAAAACTCTTAGGTGTTTACATTTATTACAAATGAAATGTTCTTCTGCTGGGCTACTCATATTTTACTTTGTAAATGATTCTGCTAACAACTCGCTTTGTTCAATAACTCTATCTGCTTCCATACGAGCTAAATCTGGCGGATAACCATATTTAATTAATAGCTTACGAACAGTTAGTCTTAGCTTAGCTCTAACGTCACTTCTCTTACTCCAATCAACAGTGGCATTTTTACGAATGACGTCTACAATATGATGTATCAGTTCTTTCATTTTATGATCATCTAACATCTTTGTAGAGTCATTTAGGTTTAGTACACTATAGAACGCATACTCATCTTCTGTAAGCCCTAACTCTTCAGCTCTATTATCTTCAAGCCTCATTTCCTTTGCAATGGCAGACAATTCTTCTAAGACTTGTGCAGAGTCAATTTGGTTGTTGTGATATCTATTGACTACCGTTTCAATCATTTCTGAGAATTTCTTAGCTTGAGATATGTTTTTACTCTTGCGCACTCTTACGTCATCACTCAATAGTTTTTTTAAAAGTTCAAAAGCAACATTCTTTTGTTGCATGTTCTGTACCTCCATTAAAAACTCGTCAGAAAGAATACTGATATCTGGTGTTTTAATTCCAGCAGCTTCAAACACATCAATAACTCCATCACTACTTAATGCCTCATCTACGATTTGTTTAATGGCAGTGTCTACCTCATAATTTGATTTAACTCCTGAAGGATTGAACTTATTTATCCTTGCCTTTACTGCTTGAAAGAAGGCAACATCATCTTTAATGACATCTGCTTCAAAGCTTGGTATCGACATGGCAAATATTTTAGAGAGTGCCATAATCTCTTTTAAAAATCTATCTTTTAATTCTTTGCTTGACAGAATAAAGTTTTGCGCACCCAGCAGTACTTGAAGTTTAATATTAGTCTCTGCTTTGAAATATGCTTTGTAATCAAACCCATGAAACATTTGCTCTACGATCTCAAACTTCTCTTGCATTAATGCAATTGCCTCTCTAATGTCTACAAATGCTTTTCCTTCTCCACCACTTTGGAGGTAGGTACCCATGGCATTTCTAAGTTCTTGACCAATACCAATATAATCTACTATTAGCCCTCCTGGTTTGTCTTTATATACCCTGTTAACCCTTGCAATAGCTTGCATAAGATTTGCTCCTTGCATCTTCTTATCTATGTACATGGTATGCATGCTTGGAGCATCAAAACCAGTAAGCCACATATCTCTAACTATTACCAACTTTAAGCTGTCACTTGGCTCTTTCATTCGAATGGCCAATTCCTTTCTTTGTTGTTTAGTAGTTCGGTGAGGTTGAAAACTTTCAGGATCATCTGATGAGCTGGTCATAATGAGTTTTATCATGCCCTTGTCTAAATCATCGTTATGCCAATCAGGTCTTATCTTTATAATTTGAGCATATAAATCAACACAAATTTGTCTTGTCATTCCCACAATCATGGCTTTCCCCTCAAATGCTTCTTGTCGAGCTTCAAAGTGAGTGACTAAATCTGTTGCTACATCTTTCAAGCGATCTGGATGACCTACAATGGCATTAATAGTTGCATTTTTCTTTTTAGATTTCTCTATTTGATCTTCTGTGGTGTCTGATACCTCTTCTACCAAAGCATCTATTTCAGAGCTAACTTCTTTATCCAATTTAATCTTTACCAAACGAGCCTCATAACTGATAGGAACAGTTGCTCCATCATCCACTGCCTGTTTAATATCATAGATGTCTATATAGTCTCCAAATACTGCAGGTGTAGATTTATCTTCTTTTTCAATTGGCGTTCCTGTAAACCCAATATAGGAAGCTTTAGGAAGTGCATCTCTCATGTACTTAGCATTTCCATAACGAATCTCTGATCCATCTTCTAACTCTACCAAACGACCTTTAAAACCATATTGACTCCTGTGCGCTTCGTCAGCTACCACAACAATATTAGTTCTCTCAGATAGGGTGTCATATATATTCCCTTCTTCAGGACTAAATTTTTGAATAGTACTAAATATTACACCTCCACCAGATACTTTTAATAGTTCTTTGATATGGTCTCTATTCTTAGCTTGAACTGGAGTTTGTCTTAGTAATCCAACACAATTTCCGAAGGTTCCATAGAGTTGGTCGTCCAAATCATTTCTATCGGTAAGGATAACAATGGTTGGATTCTTCATCTCTGGGTGCGTGATAATCTGTCCACTATAGAATACCATGGATAGTGACTTACCACTTCCTTGGGTATGCCAAACCACACCAACCTTACGGTCTCCATCCTCAGAATGGGTAGCTCTTAGGGTTTGTTGTACTGCCTTTTGTACTGCATAGTACTGATGGTAGGCAGCTACCTTTTTAATCTTTGATATAGAGACTAATCCTGTCTTTTCATCTTTCTTTTCTTCAGCTTCAAAGACCGTACAGTATCTGATGAGGTTTAATAAAACCCTTTTATCAAACATGTGCTTAGTCATAACCTGAAGGTCTGTCTGTAATCCTGCTTCTTCTGGTGCTTTCCAACTTAAGAAACGAGTAAAAGGTGCAGATACACTGGATACTTTAGCATCTATACCATCTGAAATAACACAGAGAGCATTATAGAAAAAGATGCTTGGTACATCCTTTTTATAGTTTTGGATTTGCGTGTAAGCATTACGGATGGTTGCCTTTTCACTTGTAGCGTTTTTAAGTTCAACAACGACCAAAGGAAGACCATTGATATAGATAACCACATCCAACCTTCTGTTTACATTATTCTCTTTTATGACTAATTGGTTGACTGCCCAATAGGTATTGTTCTCAGGGTTCTCAATGTCTAATAAATCAACATTTACTCCTTTGGATGCTCCATCTTTTGTGAATTCAACAGGAACGCCACTGGTGAGGTAGGTATGGAAACGCTCGTTGTTTTCCATAATATCTTCAGTTCCTAAGTTCAGTACTTTTTGATGGGCTTCATTAATTGCGGAAGAGGGAACGCCTGGGTTAAGTCTTTCAATGGCTTTGAGTAGTTCATTTTCTAAAACAACACTATCAAAATTTTTACGCTGTGGATTGTCTGAATCAGGGGCAATATCTGGACCATTATGAAACTCAAAACCTTGACCAGTTAACTGATCAATAAATGCCATTTCTATAAGATCTTCATTAAGCATCTGCAGTTTGTTTTATGTTATTTACTCTAACCTGACCACTCATTAGTTTTGGTAATAAGGTGTCTCTTGTTTTGGTGAGAGATTGAATATTATTGTGATTAATATCCTTCTTAGTTATCATAGGAATTATCAACTTTTCAAATCGAATCAGGTCTTCTTTATTTGGAATTATTAAGTCAACTTCAAAAATATCCTCTGGATTCACCCTTTGATGACTACTACTTGTACCTTTAACTTTTTGAGACAAGTTACTTGTAAAATGTTTGGAATTTAATAGGCAATGAATAATTGAAAATAAATTATCTTCATTTGGTTTTACAACTTGAAATTCTGTTGAGCAAATATTTACATCTTCACTATTAAATATTGTCCAGATTCTTGGTGTGAAAGGATTTAATTTAGATACCAGAAAAGAATTGTTCTCAACAGAATATTTGTTGCTTTTTATATCTGATCCTAATTCATTGACAGGTCTTAATCCATCATCATAAGCTGGTAAACTATAATGATGGTAAAGTTTGTTGGGGTTGTTAAATGGCTTAATATTATTTTTTACATGCTTTGCAATATCTCCCAACTTCCCAACTCTCCATCCTTTAGGTAATTCGTCTTCAATTTGGTATTTCCCAAACCACTCCTTAAAAATGGTTTGAGCCATGGTTTCTAAGATCTTGTTTTGGGCTTGTAGTAGCTCTATTTTATCATCAAAAGCCGTTAAGACATTTGCAATGGCTTTTTGTTCTGGGAGGGGTGGGAGGTTAATAGATAATTCTTTTAAAACCCCTACACTCAGATTTTGTTGTGCGGCACCATTAGCTTTTCCCTCAATCTCCTTATATCTACCTAATAAGTTGAAATAAACAAAACTTGGAACACATTCATCTTTGTCTGAAACAAAATTACAACAAGCTTGATTTGTTGTAGCCTCAATTTTTGAATAAGCAACCCTGCCTGCTGAGTTTCCATACATTGCAATAATAATTGTGTTTTTAGGAATATATCTTGCTGATGAGTTTTTAAGACCCAAATCTGTAATCTTAATTTCAGCATCAAGGATATAATTAAATTTAACCTCTTGCGTTCTTATCCAAGGAATATCACCGCCATAGTAATCTTCTCTTTTAGTGGAAGGTGTTCCACCTGAATACATTTTATCACAAACTTCACCTAATGTTGTATCAATCCAACCTTCTGGTATGTTATTTTCAAAACTCATACTTATAGGTTTACCCCAATATTAGAAAGTTGCTCTTTGATCTCTTGGTTTAGCTCAGCTTCTTTTTCCATTTGCTCTTTTAGAGTAACTGATAAATCAGCCATCTTTTCTTCAAATGGAATACCGTCATCCTCTTCATCAGGAATGCCTACATAACGCCCAGGTGTTAAAACATGCTTATGCTTTTGAATCTCTTCAATAGTAGCACTCTTACAGTAGCCTTTTATGTCTTCATAATCAACACCTTTTCGCCAATTGTGATAGGTCTGGGTAATGGTGTCTATATCTTCATCTGCAAGATCTCTATGTACTCTATCTTTCATATACCCCATCTCTGAGGCATCAATAAATAATACTTCTTTACTTTGGTTGGCTTTCTCTCTTCTTAAATACCAAATACACGCTGGAATACCTGTGTTATAGAATAGTTGTTTTGGTAATGCTACAATACATTCTACCAGTTCTTCCTCAACCAAACGCTTTCTTAAATCTCCTTCACCTGAAGTATTAGAACTTAAAGAACCATTGGCTAATACCGTTGCCATTACTCCCTTAGGAGCTAAGTGATACAACATGTGCATCATCCATCCATAGTTGGCATTACCATTAGGAGGTACACCTAATTTCCAACGTGCATCATCTTGTAATATATCTATCCCCCAATCCTTTTGGTTAAAAGGTGGGTTAGCTAATATGAAATCTGCTTTTAAGTCTGGGTGTGCATCTTTTAGAAAAGATCCTTCTGTATTCCAAGACACAAACTGTGAGTTGATATTACGAATGGCTAAGTTCATTTTGGATAGCTTCCAGGTAGTTTGGTTACTCTCTTGCCCATAAACAGTAATGTCACTAATATTTCCTTGGTGTTCTGTCACAAACTTCTCACTCATCACAAACATACCACCAGAACCACAGGCAGGGTCATACACCCTTCCTTTGTAAGGCTCTATCATTTCTACCATTAACTTTACAATAGCCTTAGGTGTATAGAACTGTCCACCTTTTTTACCTTCTGCATTGGCAAACTCTCCTAAGAAATACTCATACACTCTACCAAACAGATCTTTAGACTTTTCATTCTCTGCCTGTAGCTCTGTATTAGAAATTAAATCTATTAACTGTCCTAAAGATGCTTTGTCTAAATTGGCTTTCCCATATACTTTTGGTAGTACATTTTTAAGTTCCTTATTTTCTTTTTCTATGGCTTCCATAGCTTCATCAATGGTCTCTCCAATAGAAGGAAGCTTAGCATTGTTGTGAATATGTGACCAACGAGCTGTTGCAGGGACAAAGAATACATTCTCTGCTAAATACTCATCTCTATCTTCAGGATCTGAGTACTCATCAGCTTCTAACTTTTCGTATAATTCATTAAAAGTTTCTGATATATATTTAATAAATACTAAACCCAGTACTACATACTTGTACTCGGCAGCATCTATATTTTTACGAAGTTTGTCTGCTGCCTTGAACAGTTGTTGTTCGAAGGTGGTGTTTGATTTTTTTATCATATTTTTTTTGAACTCTTTTTTTTAAAATACAATCTAGTGAAAATAATAATAAAATTTAGGATGTGTCTATTATAAATTATAAAAAAATTACTGGAGACACAGATCATTTACCCTATATATACATTTCAGAGAAAACTCCTCAAAAGGAAACCGATCTTAAAAAGCATATGGGGGTCTTGGAAAAGTGAAATATGCTGAGGTTTTTG
>JBELDQ010000131.1:0-3377 GCA_042094215.1 Polaribacter sp.
AATAATTGTTACTCTTCATTGCTTAACAGAATACTTAAATTGTGTACTTTTGTTGCACTAATTTTTTGACTAGAGGTAAATGAATGAATCTATTTTAGTAATTGGCGCATGCGGTCAAATAGGAACAGAGTTAACACAAAAGTTGAGAACTCTTTATGGGGCTGATGCTGTGATTGCATCCGATATCAGAGAAGGTGCTAGTGATATGATGGCTTCTGGACCCTTCGAAATTTTAGATGCAACAGATAAAGAAGCTATTTTAGAAATTGTGAAGCGTTACAAGATTACTCAAGTTTATCTTATGGCAGCTATGCTGTCGGCAACAGCAGAGCAGTTTCCTGGTAAAGCATGGGATTTAAATATGACCTCCTTGTTGGCGGTATTGGATCTTGCAAAAGAAAAGTATATAAAGCAGGTCTATTGGCCAAGTTCTATCGCTTCTTTTGGTCCGAGTTCTCCAAAAATTAATACGCCTCAAAAAACGGTCATGGAACCTAGTACAGTATATGGAATATCGAAGCTTGCAGGAGAGCATTGGTGTAATTATTATCATGAAAAGTATGGTGTTGATGTGCGAAGTCTTCGATATCCTGGAATTATAAGTTGGAAAACAAAGCCGGGAGGTGGTACCACTGATTATGCAGTAGATATATATTTTAAGGCAATAGAAGCTGGTTCTTATAAATGCTTTTTGTCAGAAGGTACTCGTTTGCCCATGATGTATATGCAGGATGCTGTGAATGCAACAGTGCAAATTATGCAGGCAGATGCGAGTGCTATCAAAACAAGAACCTCTTATAATTTAGCGGGCATGAGTTTTACGCCAAAAGAAATTTCAGAAGAAATTAAGAGGTATTATCCAGATTTTAAAGTGTCTTATTGTACAGACTTTCGACAAGAAATTGCTGATAGTTGGCCGCAAGTAATTGATGATTCTGAAGCAAGAAAGGATTGGGGATGGAGACATGAATTTGATTTAAATTTGATGACTGTTGATATGCTCGATAATTTAAAATAAGCAGTGCTTTAATAGAAAAATAGATAAGGAACCTGGCTAGTATTAGTTGGGTTTTTTCTTTAGGGATAGTTGCAGTTATTATCTTGTAAGTTCTTGTTTTTTTAACGTCCAACTAAAGAGTTTAATGACATGATGAATACGATTATAAAAGATAGTTTAAAAAACAGTGTTTCTTATCCTGTGTATCGAAAGCAAGTAAGTGCTTTGTTGTTAGAAGGGAAGTCAACAGGGGGAAGTCAGTCGGATGCATTGCTTCACTACAGTATGTTGAATGACAGACGTATGGGGCGTTTGGATAAAAAGTTGATATTATTGGACGCTACAATTGAAGCCCTAAAAAAAACTACTAAAAAACGGACTTGGCTATTAATAACCGAGGGTTGGTGTGGAGATGCTGCACAAATTGCTCCTATAGTTCATAAAATGACGCTGGCTTCAGAGAAGTTAGAGTTAAAAGTTGTACTAAGAGATGAAAACGATGCATTGATGCGCCAATTTTTAACAAACGGTAGTAGGTCTATTCCTAAATTAATTGTGTTAAATGAAAATGATGAGGTGCTTTCGTCTTGGGGACCTCGCCCATCTATTGCCGCCAAAATGGTGCAAGATTATAAAGAGCAACATGGGAGTTTAGATGACAATTTTAAAAGAGACTTGCAATTGTGGTATACCAAAAATAAAGGTGAGAATATTCAGCAAGATCTTCTGGGGCTGATAGATTGATGCTTAAGTGTTTTGCTATGTTCCTTGATGTAATTTCTGTGAAGCGGCTTTTTTTGTCCTATATTTGCGGCTTTAAATACCGTGTATGATTGTAGATTACGATGAGCTTCCTGAAAATTCAAAAGTTTGGATTTATCCATCAAGCAGGAAGTTTTACGATACAGAGATTGAAGGGTTGCATCAAAAGATTACCTCGTTTTTAGATGGCTGGAAAGCAGGTAAGGTATCTTTTCAGGTTTCCTACAAGTTGTTATACAATCGTTTCATTGTGTTCTTTGCATCTAATGGAAGTGAACCTTTATTGAATCAAGATATTGATGCCTCAGTGCTGTTTATCTTGCAGTTGCAAGAGCAGTATGCTATTGAGTTGTTAGATAAAATGAATGTTTGTTTTAAGCAGGGAGCGTACGTACAATATAAAGAGTTAAAAGATTTTAAAAAACTTATAAAAAACAGAGCTGTTACCGGAAAAACAGTTGTTTTTGATAATTTGGTTACCACAAAAGAAGAGTTCGAAAATTATTGGGAAGTACCCATTGCAGAAAGTTGGTATCAACGGTTTTTAAAATAACTGAAACCCAATACTCAAAGAAACACTGTCTAGATTCCCATTTTTAAAATTGTCAATTCGTTTTCGGTGAAAATCTAATCGGAACACCATGTTTAAGCGTTGTTCGTTGTTTCCTTGTAGTCCAATTCCAAACCCATGGTATTTCCCCTTTTCAAAATTAGAAGAAGGACTCCACAGATTCCCATAACTACCATTTGCAAAGAAGATGAAGTCGTCTCCATGAATAAGGTTGTATTGGATGTTTACATAAGAAGGAATTGCTTGTATTTTAAAACGAGTGTGAAAATCCAAGCCAAAATTAATACTAGCTTCTATGTGTTTATTAAATCGATGTCCAAAACCAGTTCTAATAAATACTGCTGAGAAATCCAGCATGTGCTCGCCATCATCAGGTTCAAATAAAACATAGTTTTCATTCAATGCAAAAGTTAGGTGTAGGTTTGTTGCGAAGAAAGCGCCTTTTTCTTTTTTTTGAGCATTTGCGAGAAGACTCGAGAAAAGAAGTATTGAAAGTAGTGTCTTTTTCATTGCATAGTATGTTTTATACTCCAGTCATAATAAAAACTATTCCGTTTCTAGTGATTGTATAAATGTTTCTATCGAAACTGCTTTTTCTACGGAGAATTCTCCAATTTTTGTGCGTCGTAAAGCTGACAAATGTGCACCAGTGTCTAGTGCTTTTCCAAAGTCAAACGCCAATGACCGAATATAGGTTCCTTTGCTACAAACAACTCTAAAATGGATGTTGTTTCCATCAATATGAGTAATTTCAAATTCATTGATTGTGATCTCCCTAGTTGGTATATCCACAGTTTCTCCTTTTCTCGCTATTTCGTAAAGGCGTTTTCCGTCTTTTTTCAATGCAGAGAAAATAGGAGGTCTTTGTTGTAGGGTTCCAATAAATTGCTTTGTTGTTTGATGAATGAGTGCATCCGTGATGTGCGCAGTTGAAAAGGTCTCGTTGATGTCAGACTCTAAGTCATAACTAGGGGTTGTTGCCCCTAGTGTAAAAGTACCGGTGTATTCTTTTATTTGCCCTTGGTATTCGTGAATGTTTTTAGTTTG
>JBELDQ010000131.1:3477-6382 GCA_042094215.1 Polaribacter sp.
ATGCAAAGTTTACCAACTGTTCTTGAAGGTATTATTTAATAAAGTAAAGCGTATCCTATCGCAATAAAACCAACAATTGCACAGTAGGCGGCAAAGTAAGATAGTTTGCTTTTCTTCACCAGTGAAATCATCCATGTGCATGCTAATAATCCCGAGATAAACGCAGCAAAAAAACCGGCAGTTAACGGGATAATTTCAGCACTAGAGAAATTAATGTCTCCACTCATTAGGTCTTTAGCTACTTTTCCTATGATTAAAGGAACCACCATTAAAAATGAAAATCGCGCGGCTTTTGTTCTGTCTACTCCAAGTAATACCGATGTAGAGATGGTTGCTCCAGATCTAGAGATGCCTGGTAACATAGCAATCGCCTGCGAAAGGCCGATAATGATTGCATTTGTAAAAGATACTTTTTTGTCTGTTTTTTTAGCTCTATCTGCGAGTAATAATAAAACAGCTGTTACTAAAAGCATTGCGCCCACTAAAAGTATATTGCCTCCAAAAAACGACTCTAATTGCGCTTCAAAAGCCAATCCAACAATCACAGCAGGTAGCATAGAAGCAATGATTTTTATAGAGAATTGAGTTTGCTCATTCCAGGAAAACTGAAATAACCCTTGAAATATTTCAAGAATTTCCTTTCTGAAAATAACGACTGTACTCAATGCTGTAGCAAAGTGTAAAACAACAGTGAAGGTTAAACTTTCCTCTGGAACAGAGGTGTCCCCTAAAAGTGTTTTCGCTAATTCTAAATGTCCACTTGATGATACAGGTAAAAATTCAGTAAATCCTTGGATGAGTCCTAGAACAATGGCTTCAATACTATTCATGATTATTTTTTAGGATTTGCTAAAATAGCATAAATTTCTATTCCTAATCCAATAATTACGAGTGTTGGAGCCAAACGGATTCTTCTCCAGTTGTAGATCTCTGGGTTAAATACATTAGGATCATCGCTTCCTCCGCCTGCCATTAACATAAAGCCTGTTGCAATAAAAGCAATTCCTATAAGCATAATGATATAATTTCGCTTGCCAAAAATAAACGCTGGTTTTTGATTCTTATGTGGTGTATTCATGATTAATAATATAATTCGTCTGTTTTTAAGTTTAAAAAGCGCTGTGTTGCTAAATAGGTGCTTCCCCAAGTAATTAAAAGCGCTGTTATTAAAATACCGCCAAATAATTGACTTAGCAACATATAGTCACTCAACAACTGCAACGCAGGTATGTATTTGTTTGTGTAATAAATAACTCCAGCTAATCCTGCAAGTGCAATAAACGATCCCAGCATTCCTAGCTTTATGCCTTGTCGTAAAAAAGGTTTTCTTATAAACCCTTTTGTTGCTCCAACCATTTGCATGGTTTTGATATTAAATCGCTTCGAATATACCGATAGTCTTAAAGAGCTATTGATCAACAATATTGAAACTAATCCGAAAAAGGCGCTAATTATAAAAAGCCAAATGCTTATTTTCTGAATACTTTTTGTTAAAAATTGAATTAAAGGCTTGTCATACGAAACCTCTGAGATAAAGGTGTTTTTTTGAAAGCGCTTTTCAATAGTAGTCATTTTATCGGGGGTTACAAAGGCTGCTTTTAAGTAGATGTCAATACTATTCTTCAGAGGATTTTCTCCTAAAAATTTGATAAAGTCTTCTCCCAAGTCTTTTGCATGAATTTTTGCTGCTTCTTGTTTTGAAATGTACACTGTTTTTTTTGTGAACTCTTCTGAAATTAAAGAACTTTTTAAGTTGTCTATGTTTTCTTTTGTTAATCCATTTTTTAAGAAAAGCGTCATTGCTGTTTTTTCTTTAAAATGATTTGCAACACTTGTAGATTTTAGTAGAATCAACCCTAATACGCCCACCATAAATAAGACCAACGAAATACTTACAACAACAGAGAAGTAAGAAGATCTCAGCCTTCGTTTTTGATATTTGTCAAAAGATGTAGACATACTATGATTTTATTTGGTTGCTCGCAAGATAACAAATAGTGCAGAGTAACAGTGTCTGTTAGCAGTATTTTAACTATTCAATTTCTTGACACAGCTCTATGAGAACACCGTTCGTAGTTTTCGGGTGTAAAAAGGCAACGAGTTTATTGTCTGCGCCAAACTTTGGAACTTCATTTAAAACAGTAAATCCTTCTTTTTTTAGTCTTAAAATTTCAGCTTTTATGTCCGATACTGCAAAGGCAATATGATGAATTCCTTCTCCTTTTTTAGCAATGAATTTTGCGATTGGACTTTCAGGGTTTGTCGCTTCGAGCAACTCTATTTTATTTGGGCCTACGTCAAAAAAAGAGGTCTTTACTCCTTCACTTTCTACCTCTTCAGTTTTGTAATGTGCTTTTCCAAAAAGTGCAGAAAATACCGCATTCGATGCCTCTATGTTTTTCACTGCAATGCCAATATGTTCAATTTTTTCCATCCGATTATTTTCTATCAATCAAAAATAAACATTCTTTTGGGAATTATGCGTAAATTTGCAGCATGGAACAAACAAATAGACAGAAAAAGATTGCAGGTGTTATTCAGAAAGACTTGGTAGATGTTTTACAGAAAGCTGCTCAAGATGGTATGAAGGGGATTATTATATCGGTTTCCAAAGTAACGGTTACAACAGATCTGAGCATTGCAAAGGTGTATTTAAGTGTTTTTCCTTCAGAAAAAAGAGACGAATTGGTTGCTGGAATTCAGTCCAATACAGCCTTGATTAGACACGAATTGGCCAAGCGTACAAGAAATCAATTGCGAAGAATGCCGGAGTTGTCTTTCTTTGGAGATGATTCTTTAGATTACATAGAAGATATTGATAAATCTTTGAGAGGTGAAGATGAAGATCCTATTCAAAATCCAGACATGTTGCCAAGACGTCAAAAACGTTAATTTACTTGTTTCT
>JBELDQ010000132.1:0-6382 GCA_042094215.1 Polaribacter sp.
TCCTTTAGGATCACGTGCTGTAATTAATCCAAAATCATTCATAAACTGCATCAACCTTGGAATATTAGCTTTGGATTTATCGTCCCATACAGAAGCTGTGTGACATCCAGATTGGTATGCCCCATCTACAATAGGCGAGATAGTGGTTGCAGCCATCATCTCTAATTCTTGAGAAGTCATTAAACCTGTAGTATCCTGAGAACCAACAATATTCACTTCAACACGTACATCAGATCCTGCATGTAATATTTTGCCTGGGGTTGAACCCACGGCATTTTTATTAAAGATTTTTTCTACAGCGGTCAACCCCTGTCCTTCAATAGAAATTTCTTTTGAAGTAGCATATACTTTCGGCACCTCAATACCTAATAACGCTGCTGCAAACGTTTGTAATTTCTTTCCAAATACAACGGCATAAGAACCTCCTGCTTTTATAAATTCTACTTTTTGAGGAGTTAATGAAGCAGAAATATCCATAACCTCTTGGGTTCCTTTGTATAATTTTTTCTCTTTTGTGTTAATTGTCAACACAGTGCCTGTTTCTACAGAATACGTTTGTTGCAACACCGGTTCACCGTCTGCATCGAGAACAGTATTACCAGCTGCATCTTTTTGCTTTACCCAGTTTTTCAAATCGATTCCAATACCACCAGTTACACCAACTGTTGTTAAAAATATTGGTGATATTCCATTGGTCCCCGCAATAATTGGTGCAATGTTGATAAAAGGCACATAGGGACTTGATTTAATACCTGTCCACAAAGCAACGTTATTTACTCCTGACATCCTTGAAGACCCCACTCCCATGGTTCCTTTCTCTGCAATCAGCATAACACGCTTGTCTGGATGTTCCTCTTTTAAAGCCAATAAATTGTTTTGTTGCTCCTTATTATGTTCAAACAAACACTGTCCATGCAATTCTCTGTCTGATCTAGAATGTGCGTCTCCACCCGGCGAGAGTAAATCTGTAGAAATATCTCCAATTCCTGCAATAAAAGTAACCACTTCAATCGTTTCTTCAACCTCTGGTAACTTTGTAAAAAATTCGGCTTGCGCGTAGCTTTCAATAAGCTCTTTTGCTATTAGGTTTTCTGCTTTATATGCTTTTTCTAAACGCTCAGTATCTGCCTCATATAAAAACACTTGTGTCTTTAAAACTTTAGCTGCTTCATTAGCAATTGAAGTATCTGCTCCGAGTGCTAAATCAAGTAAAACATCAACAGATGGTCCTCCTTTCATGTGAGATAATTGTTCAAAAGCAAACGCTATTGAAATTTCTTCAACTACGATATCTCCAAGAATAATCTCTTTTAAAAATTTAGCTTTAACCCCTGCAGCACTTGTTGTACCCGGTAAAACATTGTATATGAAAAATAGAAGAGAATCCTCTCTGTCTTCATTGTGTACATCTTTAATTTGATCAATAATCTTGGTCAATAATTCAGCACCATCAATTGGTTTAGGATGAAGTCCTTCCTCTCTTCGATTTTCAATCTCTTCGAGATAATTTTCATAAATGTTCATAAAATATATTTTTGTTGTTTAATTCAATATCATGCCGTTGCTCTAAATATACATTAAAATTACTAAGTATACGATGCTACTTAATAGTTGAACTAAGCATCTTTCTAAGCGATACAAAAGTTCTTTTGCCATGTCCTATTTACATCAACAAAGTCTACAACATTTCTCTATTCATTTTGAGCGTTTTGGTATCAAAATTAGTGTGTAGTACTTATTTCTTTTTCCGTTTTGCAAAATTACGATTTTATATCGACTATTGCATAATAAACATCGAATCGAAACAATTAATCACAAAAAATAAGTATAACTTCTAAAAAAAAAAGAATATCAAAAAAAATAGATAAATTACAGCTATATAATTATCATATTCATAATTGAAATATAAAATAAAGCAGATCAATAAGCCGAATCCTGTTTTCTGTTTGCCAGAATCTTATCATTTATCTAGTTTTAAAATTACTCTCAAAATCAATCTGCCCACCCCTTAGAATCGAGCGAGTCGCTCTCAAGCTCTAATATACGTGGCATTGCACCGCATAGAGTTTACCTGGTTTCACTACAGCCGAACTGTACTTGCTTTCTGTTGCACTTGTCCTCAACTCACGCTGGACGGACGTTATCCGCTATGCTACTCTATGGTGTCCGGACTTTCCTCTTTGTTCTATAAACAAAGCGATAAGATAGATCTGCTAAATTTTATCGGACAAAAATACAGATTTATTTAATTTCATGGACAAAAAAAGTCGGTCAAAAAATTGACCGACTTAAAAGTATGTTTGTAACTGTGTAAATTATGAAAACATGTCTTTGACTTTTTCAAAGAAAGACTTATCGGATGTATTGGGACTTGGCTCAAAATTTTCATCTTCTTTCATGGTCTCAAAGAACTGTTTTTGCTCCTTTGATAACTCTTGTGGTGTCCATACGTTCATATGAATTAAGAAGTCGCCATTTCCATAACGTTCTATGCTTGGCAATCCTTTTCCTTTAAGTCTTAAAATTTTCCCAGATTGAGTACCTGCCTCAATTTTAATTTTCACTTTACCCGTTACCGTTTCAATTTCTTTACTAACACCCAATACAGCCTCAGAGAAATTAATATACAAATCAAAGTGAATATTCGTTCCTTCTCGCTTTAAAGACTCATGCTGAATTTCTTCGATAACAACCAATAAATCTCCGGAAACAGAGTTGTTACCTGGTGCTTCATTTCCTTTACCTGCTACCTTTAGCTGCACCCCTTCTGTTACACCTGCAGGAATTTGAATAGCGACTGTTTCTTCTTTTACAATCAAACCATTGGCATCACTTCCACTTGGTTTCGATTTGATGCTCTGACCTGCACCTTGACATGTTGGACATGTTGCAGCCGTTTGCATTCTTCCTAATATGGTATTGGTTACCCTCATAACTTGCCCGGTTCCATTACAAGTAGTACATGTATCGTAAGTAACACCTGCTGCTTGCACCTTTCTTCGGACCTTTACTTTCTTCTCAACACCTTCTGCAATTTCTTTTAGAGTCAATTTTACACGAATACGCATATTACTTCCTTTAACTCTTCCTTGTCTCGATCCGCCACCGCCGAATCCACCTCCAAAACCGCCTCCGAAGATATCTCCAAACTGACTGAATATGTCATCCATATTCATTCCGCCGCCACCGAAACCACCACCTCCATGGCCACCTTCAAATGCCTGGTGTCCATATTGATCATAACGTGCTTTCTTATTACCGTCGCTCAGTATTTCATAGGCTTCAGCTGCTTCTTTAAACTTCTCCTCTGCAGAAGTATCATCAGGATTTTTATCTGGATGATATTTAATTGCCATCTTGCGATATGCCTTTTTAATTTCACCGTCAGATGCTGATTTGCTAATCCCTAATACTTCGTAATAATCTCTTTTTGCCATTTGATTTGGTTTGTCTATTCGATAAAAATAGAAACATTGTTGTATTCTCTTTATGCTACCCGAGTTGACCTCATTTATTTATTATTGTCCTATCACTACTTTAGGATAACGAATAATCTTATCTCCTAATTTATAGCCACTCTCTATACAGTCAATTACTTTACCTTTTAATTTCTCTGTTGGCGCAGGAATTTGAGTAATTGCCTCATGAATATCAGCATCAAAAGTATCACCTTCTTTAACTTCCATTAAAGTCAGGCCTTTTTGTTCTAATGTTTTCTTTAGCTTATCATTAATCAATTGCATTCCTTTTAACAATTCTTTATCCTTTGCTTTTTTTATTTCTACCAATCCTCTGTCAAAATCATCCATAATTGGCAGCATAGATGTCATTAATTCTTGTCCGGCTGTCTTAAATAGTTCAATTCTTTCTTTGGTTGTTCTCTTTTTGTAGTTTTCAAACTCAGCAAACAAACGCAGATATTTATCTTTTTCGGCCTGAATCAATTCTTCAGGGCTTGCAACTTCTTCGATAACCTCTTGATTTTGTTCTTCTTGAGACTCTATTGTTGGATTCTGTATGTCTTCTTCTTTTGTATTCTCTTCTGTACTCATTATTGTAAGCATTAAATTCTATACTCATTATTGGCAATAATATTGCCAATAAAAAAATAGTGCCACATTGACACTATTTTTAACTTCTTTTCAACTTTTCTTAAACGATTCGATGCAGCACAGAACGTGATACGGCATGCCGCTATTTCTAATAAAGAACGTTCTGCTAATCTTCTACTCGTTGAATTCTTGCCCCTATTGATTTTAGACGTGCTTCAATATTTTCATAGCCTCTATCAATTTGTTCAATATTATTAATAATACTAGTCCCTTTAGCAGAGAGTGCTGCAATTAACAATGAGATCCCTGCTCTAATGTCTGGAGAAGACATTTTTGTTGCTTTTAATTGTGACTTATGATCGTGCCCAATAACCACTGCTCTATGCGGATCGGAGAGAATTACTTTTGCTCCCATATCAATTAATTTATCTACAAAAAACAGTCGACTTTCAAACATTTTTTGATGAATTAATACGGTTCCTTTTGCCTGAGTTGCAATCACCAAAACAATACTTAATAAATCTGGAGTAAATCCAGGCCATGGTGCATCCGAAACTGTTAATACAGAGCCATCAATATAGTTTTGAATTTCATAACTTTCCTGCGAAGGAATATAAATATCATCACCTTTGCGTTCTAGTTGTATGCCTAGCTTTCTAAATACATTCGGTATTTGCCCTAAATCTTTCCAGCTAACATCCTTTATGGTTAATTCTGATTGCGTCATTACAGCAACACCAATCCAACTTCCAATTTCAATCATGTCTGGCAATACTCTATGTCTACAACCTTTTAATGTGCTAACTCCTTCAATGGTTAATAAGTTAGAGCCAACTCCTTTAATCTTCGCCCCCATAGAGTTCAACATTTTTGAAAGTTGTTGAATATAAGGTTCACAGGCTGCATTGTAAATTGTGGTGGTTCCTTTTGCCAATACAGAAGCCATCAATATGTTAGCGGTTCCGGTAACAGAGGCTTCATCTAAGAGCATATCTGTCCCATACAACTCTTCTGCCTCTACTCCATAAAAATACTCTTCTTTATTGTACCTAAACGAAGCACCGAGTCTAATAAAACCTTCAAAATGTGTATCCAATCTTCTGCGCCCAATTTTATCTCCACCGGGTCTAGGAATATATCCCTTACCAAAACGAGCAAGCAGCGGACCAACAATCATAATAGATCCTCTAAGAGAACTACCGTCTCTTTTAAAATCTGCAGATTCTAGATACTCTAAATCTATCTCATCTGCTTGGAAACTGTAAGAATTCTCCTTCAACTTTTCAATCTTCACACCTAATTCTCCTAGAATAAAGATAAGCTTATTGACATCTATTATATCGGGAATATTTTCTATAACTACTTTTTCTGGAGTCAATAGTACAGCACATAATATTTGTAATGTTTCGTTCTTCGCTCCTTGCGGAGTGATCGTCCCATTCAATTTATGTCCTCCTTCAATTTTAAATGATGCCATATTTATCTTTTTCTATTAGTGTGATTGTTTCTGTTGTTGTTTCTATTCTGACCTGTATGTCCCTTTCCTTTATTACCTTGTTGTGAAGTTCTCTTTCTCAAAAGGCTTTTACTTTCTGAAAGTTTCTCTTCAGAGGAAGTTAAGTCAATTTTACCATCAGATAACTGCAGTAAATGTTTAAAAATTACAGCATCATCAACAGTGTCTTTATTCCAATTCAAATAGCATTTTTTCATGTGATTCGCTATGGTAAATACCAATGCTTCTCTTTTTTCTCCCTCTTCCCATGACAATGCTACATCGATCATCGTTTGAATATTATTCCCATAATAACGATATCGAGAGGCTGATTTAGGATATGGCAACGATTCAGGCTTTTCCTGAAGCTCTTCTTTTGAAGGCCTGTCATATGGTGAATCGGCATCTAAGTCAAAACCTGACATGATAAACAATTGATCCCAAAGTTTGTGCTTAAAATCTGGTACATCACGTAAATGAGGTTGTAAATTACCCATAACATCGACAATAGCTTTGGCCATTTTATTGCGCTCCTCTTTGGTTTCCAAAGCAACACAATGATTTACTAATTTTTGTATATGTCTACCGTATTCAGGGATAATCATTAATGATCTACCTGAGTTATATTCTAGTTCGAATTCCATTATAAAGTGTATTGAAGTACAAAGCAATACTGCTTTCTATTTCGTTTAATTATTGAAGTATTTAGTGTGTGCAAAATAGGTATTTATTTTTAGTAATCAAAAATTAAACACCCGGTATTTTAGCCTAGTACTTTTAGTTTGGCAAATTGTAATAATAATTTTTTCTTCCCCACGGTACCAAATTTGATTTC
>JBELDQ010000133.1:0-6361 GCA_042094215.1 Polaribacter sp.
ACAAAATATAGAGGTCAGTTCGAAGAGCGAATGAAAGCACTGATGAATGAACTTGAGAAAAATGATGACATCATTTTGTTTATTGATGAAATTCACACCATTGTTGGTGCAGGAGGAGCAACGGGCTCTTTAGATGCATCCAACATGCTAAAACCGGCATTAGCAAGGGGAGAAATTCAATGTATTGGAGCAACAACCTTAGACGAGTTTAGAACCAATATTGAGAAAGATGGTGCATTAGAACGTCGTTTTCAAAAAATTATTGTAGAGCCAACTAGCGTTGAAGAAACGGTTCAAATTCTACATAACATAAAAGAGAAATACGAAGAACACCATCATGTAGATTTTACAGACGATGCTATACAAGCATGTGTAAAACTAACCAATAGATACATGACAGATCGTTATCTTCCAGACAAAGCAATTGACGCTTTGGATGAGGCAGGTTCAAGAATTCATATAACGAATATTGTTGTTCCAAAGCAAGTATTAGCGCTCGAGCAAGAATTAGAAAATATTAGAACACGAAAGTCTCAAGCTGTGAGCGGACAAAAATATGAAGAAGCGGCAAAGTTAAGAGACGATGAAAAAAATATTGAATCGGCATTGGACTCTGCTCAAAAACAATGGGAAGAAGACTCTAAATTGAATAGAGAAATTGTTACAGAAGACAATGTTGCAGAAGTCGTTTCTATGATGACAGGTATTCCCGTAAATAGAGTGGCAGAAGCAGAAAGTAATCGCTTAAGTGAATTGCCGAGCCTTATCAAAGGAAAAGTAATTGGACAAGACAATGCCGTGACTAAGGTTGTCAAAGCTATTCAACGTAACCGTGTTGGATTAAAAGACCCTAACAAACCAATTGGCTCGTTCATCTTTTTAGGTTCTACAGGAGTTGGAAAAACGCAGTTAGCAAAAGTACTAGCTAGAGAGCTCTTTGACTCTGAAGATTCTTTAATTAGAATTGACATGAGTGAATACATGGAAAAATTTGCTATTTCTCGTTTAATTGGAGCACCTCCTGGATACGTTGGATATGAGGAAGGTGGTCAGTTAACCGAAAAAATTAGACGCAAACCTTATTCTGTTGTTTTACTAGATGAGATAGAAAAAGCACATCCAGACGTCTTTAACATGCTGTTGCAAATTCTAGATGACGGACATATTACGGATAGCCTAGGTCGTAAGATCGATTTTAGAAATACCATCATTATCATGACTTCGAATATCGGTGCCAGACAGCTAAAAGACTTTGGTGCAGGTGTTGGATTCGGAACCTCTTCTAAAGTTGCACAGGCAGACGAGCATGCAAAAGGAATTATTGAGAATGCCTTGAAAAAATCTTTTGCTCCAGAATTCTTGAATAGAATTGACGATATCATTGTTTTCAATGCACTAGAAAGAAATCATATTCACGCTATTATTGATATTGAATTAGACAAATTACTGCATAGAATATCTGATCTTGGATACACACTAAAGCTAAGTGATAAGGCCAAAGACTATATCGCAGACAAAGGATTTGATAAAAAATACGGAGCGAGACCATTAAAGAGGGCCATTCAAAAATACATTGAAGATGCCTTAGCTGAAGAAATCGTGAACTCAAAATTAACGGAAGGAGATACCATTTCATTGGATTTAGATGAAAAGAAAGATGAATTGACAATCAGTATAAAAAAACCTGAGAAAACACCAGAAGAACAAAGTGACAATTAATTTAAAACCGAGCCAAGCGCTCGGTTTTTTTTATGCTTAAAATAACACAATCAAACTAGCGATTTAACTATATTTGTCTCTGTTACTAAAACCATACCAATGAAAAAAATAACTTTACTTTTGGCTGCCATTCTTTTAGTAGGTGCATGCGCAAAAGAAAACAAAAATTATGTTCAATTTGAAGGTACCATCAGTAAAACCAGTCCTACTGATAGTATTATTTCAATCCAATCTGCCACATTCAAAAAAGAAATTGTGCTTAACAAAGATGGAAGCTTTAAAGATACCTTACATGTAAAAGAAGCCGGGTATTGCACGCTTGCCATCAATGGCAACAATGTTGGTTTCATCTTTTTAAGAAATGGATTTGATCTGAAAGTAACAGCAGAAAGAAACACCTTCTTTGACACTGCAATCTATACAGGACAAGGTGCAAACACAGTAAATTATGCTATTTCACAAAACAAGCTTGGTAGATCTTTCGGAGATCCTAGAGCAATGTTTGCATTAGATAAAGCCATTTTTTCTGAGAAAATAAGTGCTATGAAAAGTAGTTTTGATAGTTTAAAAGAAGCATTTGTAGATATTGACACAATGCTCATCAGAACGAGTGACCAAAGAAACAAAGAGTTCTTTAACATGTTAGAGAGCAACTACGACAAACAGCATGAAGCTGCGAAACTTCAACAAGCAGCACAGGTAAAATTACAACCGGGAAATCCGTCTCCAAAATTTAACAATTATCAAAACTACAAAGGCGGCAAAACGTCATTAGACGACCTAAAAGGAGCGTACGTTTATATTGACATTTGGGCAACCTGGTGCAATCCTTGTATTGCTGAAATACCAGCATTAAAGCGTTTGGAAAAGAAATATCACAATAAGAATATTAAGTTTGTTAGTATTTCTATTGATGACCAAAGAACCGCAGGTTCATGGGAAAAAGCAGCCGCTAAATGGAGAACCATGGTTAAAGACAAAAATCTAACAGGTATGCAGCTGCACGCCGGACAAGACCAAGCTTTTTTACAAGAATACCTTGTCACAGGGATCCCAAGATTTTTACTATTAGATCCTAAAGGAAATATTGTAAACTCAAACGCACCGAGACCCTCCAATCCGGCATTGGAAACGCTATTCAATGAATTGAGTATTTAAGCAAAATAACAGCTATAAAAAAAGCAGGATGTTGACATCCTGCTTTTTTTATCTACTAATGTGTACAACCTATTCTTTAAAGGTTCCCATGGTTGAATATTTATCCATTCGCTGCATCACTAAATCTGTATGCGGCATCTCTTTTAAAGCTGCATAGGTTTCTACAATCACCTTTTCTACTTCTTTAAAAGTTCCTTCTCTATCTGCATGAGCACCTCCTAAAGGTTCTTTAATAATAGCATCTACAATCTTTAGTTTGATACCGTCTTCTGCAGTTAGTTTTAATGATTCAGCAGCCTTTTCTTTATGCTCCCAGCTTCTCCATAAGATTGATGAACAATTTTCAGGAGAAATCACAGAATACCAAGAGTTTTCTAGCATGAGTACCTTATCTCCAACTCCTATTCCTAAGGCTCCTCCAGAAGCGCCCTCGCCAATAACAATGGCAATAATAGGTGTTTTTAGACGAGACATTTCCAAAATATTTCTCGCAATTGCCTCCCCTTGACCTCTTTCTTCAGCTTCTAAACCTGGGTATGCTCCAGGAGTATCAATTAAGGTCACCACAGGAATCTGAAACTTTTCTGCCATTTTCATCAATCGCAATGCTTTGCGATACCCTTCTGGGTTGGCCATTCCAAAATTTCTGTATTGACGTGTTTTTGTATTGTATCCTTTTTGTTGGCCAATAAACATAAATGACTGATCCCCTATTTTTCCTAGGCCTCCAATCATTGCTTTGTCATCTTTTACACTGCGATCTCCGTGCAATTCCATGAAAGTATCTCCAGCCAACGCTTTAATATAATCTAACGTATAAGGTCTGTTTGGATGACGCGACAATTGCACACGTTGCCAAGCGGTTAGATTCTTATAAATCTCTTTTTTTGTTTTCTCTAGTTTCTTTTGAATTTTCTGACAGGTTGCTGTCACATCAACATCGCTTTCTTCTCCTATTAACTCACACTTTGCTAATTGATCTTCAAGCTCTTTAATTGGTTGTTCAAAATCTAAATATTCCATATGTTCGTTGTTTGATGATAACAGAATCAATGATACATTGATTGCTACTTAATAACTACAAACTTACTATAAAATTAATTATTGTAAGTCTCTTTTTTCTTTTTATTCTTGGTGAGTTTCTCTTTCAGTTTTGATCTATTTTTAAGAAGTCCGTTTAATAAAACCACCGCAAAAACAATGCACGCTCCGTAATAAAACTCTACATTCATTTTTTCTTTATCTCCAAAAATAAGCAACGCCAAGACAATGGCATATACAGGTTCTAAGTTAATGGTTAGCATCACTGTATAGGGCGTTAAATGCTTCATAATCTTTACAGACACAATAAAAGCGTAGGCGGTACAAACACTACTTAACAGCACTAGATAAAACCAATCGGAGACTGTTAAGTCAAAAAAATCTACAGTAAATGAATCGGTAACAAACAAAAAAACAGTTACAAATAAGGCACCAAACAGTAATTGATAAAAAGAAATGACATCTGCCGAGGTTTTCTTTACAAACAAGCCATTCAACACAGAGAAAAGTGCAGCTAAAAAGGCAGAAATCAACGCATAAATGATTCCTAAATAATACTGTGTTTCAAAATTAAAAATGATGTACAATCCACCAATCACAATCAAACCTAAAATAAGCTCCAGCAACTGCAGTCTTCTTTTAAAAAAGAGTGGCTCTATGAGAGAAGTAAAAAAAGCACCTGTACTCATCGTTACCAATGCAATAGATACGTTAGATACTTTTATTGCCTTAAAAAAGAAAATCCAATGCAGTGCAATAATTACTCCTGTGCCTAGAAATTTAAACAAGGATTTTCGATCAATTGAAAAGTTTTTCTTTTTGAACAAAAAATACAACGCTATAAACACCACAGCCAATAACATTCGAAACCACACCAAAGGCACTGCTTCTATGCTAATCAAGGCTCCTAAGATGGCCGTAAAACCCCAAATAAACACGATCAAATGGAGCTGTAAAAAATACTTTAGTTTACTTTCTTGCATTGTAGTATAAATAGAGGGCTAGCGCACCAAATAAAAGGTTAGGAATCCAAACAGAGAGTAACGCATTGGTACCCGCTACGGCTCCAAGAACTTCAGAAACTTTTAAGAAAAAGATATAGACAAACATCAAGGCAAAGCCTAGGGCCAAATTTACTCCTGTACCTCCTCTGCGCTTTTTAAAAGCCAATGCAACTGCAATGATGGTAAGGATGTATGATGAGATGGGCAAACTAGATCTTTTATGGAGCTCTACCAAGTGTGCATTCAAATTCTTAACACCTCTTTTCTTAGAAAGTGCAATGTACTTGATCAACTCATTAGAAGGCATCTCTTGTGCCAATGCAGCTTTATACACCAAATCTTTAGGTGTAAAGGCAAAGGTGGTATCTTTAGCATTCTCTGAAAAAATACTATCTCTATCTTTATAGATGTGTCGAATACGATATCTGTACAATTTAAAAATACTGTCTTTCTCAACCCAATTGATACGATCAGCGGTCAACTTTCTTTTTAACTGATACCCGTCATACACCTCCTCTGAAAAGGTATACCCAGTATTTGATCTCAAATCAAAACTTTGCATATAAATATAAGAGCTGTCTGTCAATTGCAAGCTAAAATCAGTCACCCTACTATCTCCATATTTTTTTGTTACTAGATACGTATTTTCAAATTTCTTACGTATTTTACTGCTGCTAGGAACTACAAAATGATTCATGACCAATGCCAACGCAGTCACCAGCGTCGCACCAACAAAATAAGGATATAAAAAGCGTGTAAATGAGACTTTTGCATTGTTTATCGCTACAATTTCTGTATTGTTTGAGAGCTTCGATGTAAAGACAATGACTGCAACAAATAAGGCCAATGGCATGAATGTATTGGCATAATAAATAATGAAATTTTTATAATAATCATTAATAATTTCGAAAGTTGTGAGTGTGTCTGCTGCCAAAAACTTATCTACTTTTTCGGCAATATCAATGGCTACCGCAATCGGTATCAAAATCAATAAGGTAAACACAAAAGTGACCAAATATCTTTTTAATATGTAGCGATCAATAATTTTCAACTTACAATCTTTTGTTCATTTGCTTGACCATTTTATCTTTCCATGCTGCAAAGTCTCCTGCTAAGATATGTTTTCTAGCTTCTCTGGTTAGCCACAAATAAAACCCTAAGTTATGAATGGTTGCAATTTGTTTCCCCAACAATTCTTTGGCTGCAAATAGGTGGCGTAAATAAGCTTTTGAGTACATGGTATCTACATAGGTGATATCCATCTCATCAATGGCAGAAAAATCATTCTCCCATTTCTTGTTTTTTATGTTGATGGTACCATGGGCTGTAAACAACATTCCGTTTCGTGCATTTCTAGTGGGCATCACACAATCAAACATGTCTACTCCAAGTGCGATATTCTCTAAGATATTGATAGGGGTTCCTACGCCCATTAAATA
>JBELDQ010000134.1:0-4089 GCA_042094215.1 Polaribacter sp.
ATTTCTTGTGGATGGAAGGTAAAATCTGAGATTGTAATTCCTATTTTTGTAAAGGGAGAAAATATTGGACAAATAGACATTGACTCTCATACGGCAAATATTTTCACCAAAAACGACGAAGACTTGCTTGAATTCGCATGTTCCATGATTTCCAAATACTTATAACAAGGTCTAAATTATAGTAGAAAAAATTGCTTTTCCTTCTTTTTTTCCTATTTTTGAACAACACGTTTTTTTTTAAAAAAAATAAATTTAATTTTGTAATCATTATCCCCCTTAAAATGAAAAAACAAAACAAAATATTCGAGACGCTATTAGGCAAAATATCAAGCTTAAAAAAGAAAGACACCGTGTCAAAAAACTACAAAAACTACACGAGTTTAGTCAATAATTTCAAATCAAAAATAGAAGTTCATTAGCCTCTTAATTTTCACAAAATTAGTAGTGAAATAACCTCAGAGTTTTAGTAGCTTTGTTTGCTCAACAACACAACAACATGAGCAATACAATTACAATTAAATCAGCTTTAATTTCTGTTTTTCATAAAGACGGATTAGCACCTTTAGTTCAAAAACTAAACGAACAAAACGTTACAATTTACTCCACAGGAGGTACAGAAAAGTTTATTAAAAACTTAGGCATTCCTGTAACACCTGTAGAAGATATCACCTCATACCCCTCTATTCTAGGAGGAAGAGTCAAAACATTGCACCCCAAAGTATTTGGAGGTATTTTAAACAGACAAGACAACGAGAGCGATGTAGCTCAATTAAAAGAGTTCGATATTCCACAGTTCGATTTGGTTATTGTTGACCTCTATCCTTTTGAAAAAACAGTGGCTTCTGGAGCTTCCGAGGAAGAGATTATTGAAAAGATTGATATTGGAGGTATTTCTTTAATTAGAGCAGCAGCTAAAAACTTTAAAGACACCACGATTCTATCGTCAATGGAACAGTATGATGCTTTTTTAAATCTCATCTCTGAGAACAACGGAGCAACTACAATTTCAGACAGGAAAAAATTAGCTGGAAAAGCGTTTAATATTTCCTCTCATTATGACACGGCTATTTTCAACTACTACAATTCAGATAATCAAGAAACTGCTTTAAAAATAAGTGACACAAATGGCAAAGTACTTCGATATGGAGAGAACCCACATCAAAAAGGGTTTTTCTTTGGCGACCTAGAAAACATGTTTGACAAGCTGCATGGCAAGGAACTGAGCTACAACAATCTTCTAGACATTGATGCTGCTGTAAACTTAATGAATGAATTTAAAAATGAGCCTCCAACTTTTGCCATTTTAAAGCATAACAATGCTTGTGGATTCTCTCAAAGAGAAACCATTAAACAAGCATACATAGATGCGTTGGCTGGCGACCCGACATCTGCCTTTGGGGGTGTATTGATTTCAAACACAGCGATTGATGCAGCAACAGCTAAAGAGATTCATAAATTATTTTGTGAGGTGGTGATAGCTCCTTCTTTCAATCAGGAAGCTCAAGAAATTCTTAAAGGAAAGAAAAACAGAGTCCTACTTGTTCAAAAAGAAATTGACTTGCCTCAAACGATTGTGAGAACTTGTTTGAATGGCACTCTTGTTCAAGATAAAGATGCAAAAACTGACACACTTAGTGATCTTACATATACAACAAACACAAAGCCATCTAATGTCGAATTGTCCGATTTATTATTTGCTTCAAAAATTTGCAAGCACACAAAATCAAACACTATTGTACTGACAAAAAACAAACAGTTACTCGCAAGCGGAACTGGCCAAACTAGTAGAGTTGATGCCTTAAAACAAGCCATTGAAAAAGCAACAAATTTTGGATTCAACTTAGACGGAGCAGTGATGGCAAGTGATGCATTTTTCCCCTTCCCAGATTGTGTAGAGATAGCTGGTAAAGCAGGAATAACGAGTGTAATTCAGCCAGGGGGATCTATTAAAGACCAACTTAGTATAGACTATTGTAACAACCAAAACATCGCTATGGTTTTCACAGGAACTAGACATTTTAAACATTAAAAAATAACTACACCGTAAACTGTGTTTTGCAGATAGAAATTTAGTAGATTTGTAAGACAACAAAGAATAATATCAAAAAGATAATTTTATGGGTTTTTTCGATTTCATGACGGAAGATATAGCTATCGACCTAGGTACTGCAAACACACTTATCATTCATAATGGTAAGGTAGTAATAGATAGCCCATCTATAGTTGCTAGAAATAGAATTACCGGGAAAATTATTGCTACAGGTAAGGAAGCGAACCTAATGCAAGGAAAAACCCATGAAAACATCAAGACAATTCGGCCTTTAAAAGACGGAGTCATTGCAGATTTCCAAGCTTCAGAAGAGATGATTAAGCAGTTTGTAAAGCAAATTCCTTCGATCAAAAAGAAACTGTTTCCTCCCGCTCTAAGAATGGTAATTTGTATTCCTTCTGGCATTACAGAAGTAGAAAAACGCGCAGTGCAAGACTCAGCGCGTCATATGAATGCCAAAGAAATCTACCTAATCTACGAACCAATGGCCGCGGCAATTGGTGTAGGTATTGACATCATGGAGCCTAAAGGAAATATGATTATTGATATAGGAGGTGGAACTACCGAAATCGCAGTAATCGCATTGGCAGGAATTGTCTGTGATCAATCTGTTAAAGTTGCTGGTGATTTATTCACCAATGACATCATGTATTACATGCGCACACAGCACAACTTGTACGTTGGAGAAACAACCGCAGAAAAAATTAAAATTACCATAGGTGCAGCCACAGAAGATTTAGATACGCCTCCAGAAGACATGTTAGTTCAAGGTAGAGATTTATTAAGTGGAAAACCAAAACAAGTACAAGTTTCGTATCGAGAAATTGCAAAAGCCCTAGATAAATCTATTTTAAGAATAGAAGATGCGGTGATGGAAACTCTTTCCAAAACACCACCAGAATTAGCCGCTGACATCTACAACACCGGGATTTATTTGGCCGGAGGAGGCTCGATGCTGAGAGGTTTAGATAAGCGTCTTTCTCGAAAAACTGATTTACCAGTGTATGTAGCTGAAGACCCTTTAAGAGCTGTAGTTCGAGGAACAGGAATTGCCTTAAAGGAAATTGAAAAATTCAAAAGCGTATTAATGAAATAATCGTATCTCAAGTAATCCATGCAACAGTTCATTTATTTTTTTCAAAAGTATAGATACTTTCTGTTTTTTGTATTGCTCGAAATTGTTGCTCTATTTCTAATTATAAACAATAACAACTTCCATAAGAGCAAATTCATAAGTTCAGCAAACGGAGTTACAGGAGGCATGTATGAGACATTTTCCAGCCTTACCAGCTACTTCAATTTAAAACAACAGAATGACAAATTGATTTCAGAAAATGAAATCTTAAAAAATCTTCTAGAAAAAAACACTGTTAAAAACGCAACAAAAAGTCAACGTATAATAGATACGGTGCAATACAATCAAACCTACTTCTATACACAGGCAAAGATTATAAGATACAGCTATCATCTTCCCAACAATTATTTAACTATTGACAAAGGAAGTAATGACGGTATTGATAAAGAAATGGCTTTGATAAATAGCAAAGGGATTATTGGTATTACAGAAAAGGTAAGTTCTAAATATGCAAGAGCTCAATCTATATTAAACAGCAACAGTAAAATCAATGCACGTTTAAAAAATAGCAACCATTTTGGAAGTCTAGAATGGAACGGAAAACAATACAACACACTTCAACTAAACGACATTCCAAGACAGGCTATAATTCAAGTTGGAGACACCATTATTACAGATGGAAAGTCTACTATTTTCCCAGAAGGCATCTTAATAGGAACTATTAAACACATAGAAACAAAAAACAACAAACATCGAATAGATATTCAGCTTTTTAACGACATGAGTAACTTAGATCAAGTGTATGTAATTTCTAATCTAAATAAAGAAGAGATCAACTCATTAAACACCCTATCTGATGAATAAAGTTGTTTATGTTCCTTTTTTATTTTTATCTCTATTATTTTTCCAAGTTTTTGTATGTGATCATATTTTACTTTTTGGATATATAAACCCATATGTATAC
>JBELDQ010000134.1:4189-6220 GCA_042094215.1 Polaribacter sp.
GTTTTCAATTATGTGATTATTTTAATCCTAATTCACCACTTCATTTTATTTTCTTTCGCTAACTTTAGCTCAAACAATTTCTCAACTGTATTCAGAAACACATTGTATTCTAGTACATTAACTTTAATTTTATTTTTCACAGTAACGTACATCATCAGAAAGAAAAAATAAATGAGACGTAGCTTTTTACTTTACTCTGTAATTTCTCTAACAGGAATCATTCTGATTGGAAGACTTTTTCAATTGCAAATACTAAAGGGAGTAGATAGCACACCGCTTCACAATGCTGCTGTAAAAACAGTATTTGACTTTCCTGAGCGCGGGTATGTATACGACAGAAATAACGCACTGATTGTTGCAAATCAACTATCCTATGATGTCATGGTCATTCCTAACGAGGTAAAACCTTTGGATACTCTTGAGTTTTGCAAACTCTTAAAAATAAAGAAAAGCTATTTTAAGAAAAAATATAACATTGCCAATAGATATTCACCCTGGCTACCCTCTGTTTTTTTAAAACAGTTAGCAAAAGAAGATTTCGCCTTTCTCCAAGAGAAACTTCACAAATTCAAAGGATTTTACATTCAAAAAAGGAGTATTAGAAATTATCCCTTTGCATCAGCAGCCAATGTTTTAGGTTACATTAGCGAGGTCGATAACGCTCAACTCAGAAAGAACGGTAAATACCAACAAGGAGAACTTATTGGAAAAAGTGGTATTGAAAAAACATACGACTCTATTTTAAGAGGTGTTAAAGGTAAAAAGTTCTTACAACGAGACCGTTTGAATAAAATTATCGGTTCTTTTAAAGACGGAATCTATGACACGATTGCCCAAAATGGCCAGGACATTACACTTACAATTGACAGTAATCTCCAACAATATGGTGAATCTTTAATGACAGGGAAACGTGGTGCTATTGTGGCAATAGAGCCAAGTTCTGGAGAAATTTTAGCATTGATCTCCGCACCTTCTTATGATCCTAATATGATGGTTGGTAGACAACGGGGACCCAATTCAGTTATTTTGATGGATGCTAAAAATTTAGACAAACCAATGTTTGACAGAGGACTATTGGCCACCTACCCCCCTGGTTCTCCATTCAAACTAATCAATGCACTTATAGGCCTACAAGAAGGCGTCATTACTCCAAAAACAAGTGTTTCTTGCTATGGAGGCTATCGTTATGGAAATAGGAAAAGCGCTTTTCAAAAGTGTCACTGCGATATTTACGGCAAAGGAATACAATTGACTAGAGCAATTTCTAAATCGTGTAACAGTTATTTTTCAAACACGTATAGGAATATTATAGATAAACCCGGAGATGCTAGTATTGGAATGGATAATTGGAGTGCACATGTTAAAAGTTTTGGTTTAGGAAATTTTTTAGGCTACGATCTTCCTGTCGGACGACCTGGCCTGATACCGGACGGAAACTATTACAACGCCAGAAACAAGTATAAATGGGGTCCAACCACGAACATCTCAAACGCAATTGGACAAGGAGAAGTTTCGACAACACCAATTCAATTAGCCAATATTACTGCGGCTATAGCCAATAAAGGCCATTTCTACACACCGCACATCATAAAGAAAATTAATGGAAAGCATATTAACATTCCCAAATTTACAAGAGCCAAAAAAACAACAATAGACCCGAAACATTTCGGACCTATTATTGAAGGAATGCATGAAGTATTTAAGACAGGTACAGGAGCTAACAGCACCATTGAAGGAATTGATATAGCAGGTAAAACAGGTACCTCTGAGAATTTCATAAGAGTGAAAGGTAAAAAAAAGCAATTAGAAGATCATTCTATATTAATTGCCTTTGCTCCTTTGGAAAATCCTAAAATTGCGATTGCTGTTCTTGTAGAAAATGGAGGTTATGGGTCTGCAATAGCAGCACCAATAACAAGTTTACTGATTGAAAAGTACCTCAATAAGAACATTACAGGCAATAAAAGGAAAAACATAGAAGCGAGAATGCTTCGTTTAAACTTAGATAAAATTTACAACGAAAAAATAACT
>JBELDQ010000135.1:0-6199 GCA_042094215.1 Polaribacter sp.
AAAACCTGTTCCATCTACTTGTCCGTCTTCGTCTGTATCTGTAAAGCCTGCTTCCGCAGCATCAGAACATCCATCGCCGTCACTATCTGTATCTAAATGGTCTGGGGTACCGTCGTTGTCGGTGTCTTGACCTTGGCAATTGGAACTTGTTTCTCCAGATTCTTCTAAAATATCGCCCTGTAGCGTTAGTTTATATATCGTCCCATTCGGTGACGCTTCTACAATATTATGAACTAACTTTATACTCTCTATACCTGTTGCTTGCTGAATCGTATAGTTGAATCGACCATCACCCCAATCAATAGTTGATCCTAAAATTGATAGACCATCATCTGCTATAGATGGATCATTAGCAGTAATTACAAAATTAGCGGCATCAAAAATATGTTCTTGTCCGTTTACTAGTAATCTTAGTTCCTCTTTATGAAATCTATCTGGAGTCCAAGGAGCTGTAGATGGCGAATCTAACCAGCTATGGGCTGTTGCATGTATAACAATTTCAGTAACTGGTTGACTGAATGTAAATGTTATCTCTTCATCAATGTTATCATCACCCACAAAATATCCAGATATACCACCAACAGTACTCGTAGTTTGTTGCGCATTTGTTGGACTAGATATCGAAACTATTAAAGGTTCTGATGTGGTTTGATTAAAAATTTGCTCATTTGTAGTACTTGTTAGTACTTGAGGAGAACTAAATTCTCCAGCTTCTTCTGCAGATGAAATACACCCTTCATCGGTATCTAAAATACCATCATTATCATCGTCTAAATCGGTTACATCCAGAATTCCGTCTCCGTCTGTGTCTAATGAACAAGCTGCTACTCCAGACTCTAAGTGGTCTGCAGTACCAGAATTATCTGTATCTGCAGGTGCCGTGTATCCATCACCTCCTATTACTTTTCCATCTGCACCAAATCCTGTTCCGTCTAAAACTCCATCTTCATCGGCATCGGTAAAGCCTGCTTCTATAGCGTCAGAACATCCATCGTCGTCACTGTCGGTGTCTAAGTGGTCTGGTGTGCCGTCGCTGTCGGTGTCTTGACCGGTACAAGCATCATTTGATTCTTCCACAATTTCAATGCCGTCAATGCTTGCATACGCTTTCGCAGTTCCTCCCGATGGTCTTGTTGTATGAAATCCTATATAGTAGGAGCCAGATGCGCTAGGTGTAAATGTGAACGACTGATTGGTCCAAGAAGATCCTGGCTGCATCTCATCACTTTCACCGATCATTGTGCTCGTGTCAGTAGGTGCTCCAGTTGTACTGAATACTACTCTAATGGCAGCTGAGTTTGTATAGTCTAAAATTGAAAGCCCAAAATTAGCTTGTTCAAAACGAATTGTATAGGTCGTATTTGCTTCTAAGCTTACCGCTTGATAGATTCCTTCCGTGTAAAAATCATGAGCAGCCATACCTACCCAAGTTCCACCGTCTTGTGAATTTGAATCAGAAACATGAGTTTGATAGTTTAAATCTCCGAGAGCATTGTCAATATCATTGGTGTCCGCAGTACCTGAATCCATATCCATATTGCTCCATGGACTTGGAGGTTGATTTGTTGCGATGTTTCCTGTTAAACTACCATTGGAAAATAAATTTGCTCCACTTGAGTCACATCCTTCATCGGTATCTAAAATACCATCGTTGTCGTCGTCTAAGTCTACATCGTCTGTTATTCCATCACCGTCGGTATCTGGACTCACAGTTACTGTAAACGCTTGTGTATGTGTACAGGTTCCGTCAGAGGCTTGAATGGTAATGGTTGTTGTTCCCGCAGCTAAAAAGTCAATTTCTAGGCTGTTGCCTCCTCCAGAAAAGGATGTGAAAGCAATGCTGCTGTCTGTATTACTCACAAGGCTAAAGCTAAGTGCATCTCCATTGGTGTCCGCAAAAGCGGTTGTTAGGTCTATTGTTGTATTGTTGTCGGTAACTCCTTGTGCTAGGTTTTGTAAAGGCGAAGCTCCGTCTGTAGGACATTCGTTTGCGGCTAACACACAAACGGTTACTGCCAAACGATCACTTTCACAGCTACCGTCGCTGTTTGCAGCGTAGTAGGTGGTTCCATCTACGAGCGCTGTTGATGTTGCCAATTGGTTGCCGTCAGTTGCTGCATCATGCCATACTAGGGTGTTGCTTGCCGTTATATTCAGGTCTGCTAAGGTACTTCCCGCTATGTTACAGCTGTTTACTGGTTGAAAGGAGTGTAGGTATAGGTCGTCATTTCCTTGTCTTTGCCCAGAAATTAAGGTGCCTCGGGTGTTTCCTCCAACAAATATTTCATCACTATGAGAAACAGCAATTGCCTGTGAAACTTCTAAAGACGTGGTTCCATTTTGTGTGATGCCTTCTTGGTTGCCATCGGTATCAAACCAACTAAAAAAGTAATCGTTATCTGAATCAGCACTGCTGGCACCATCAATATTTCCTTTCGTATATCCTGTTAAATATATTCTTTGTTGGTCATTGGATAAGGCAATCCTTCTTGCTTGATCTTCTTTGTTTGAGCCAAATTGCTGGATCCATTGCACGTCTCCATTGTTGTTGAACTTAGCTACAAATGCATCTTTATTTCCTGCATTGCTTCCTTCCAAGCTTCCTGCTGAACTTCCTGTAATGTAGATACTTTCGCTATTGTCTAAGATAAGATCATAACTTGCGTCAAAGCCAGAAGTTCCTACTGTTTTTAGCCAAATGAGATTTCCATCCAAATCAAATTTAGATACGAACGCATCAGCATCTCCTTGGTGGGTGTTTCCTTCAATAGTTCCACCAACACGACCTATCGTGTATAAAAAGTTGTTTTGAATAACCGCATATTTGTGAGCATCATTGCCGCTGCTACCAAATTGTTTGGTCCAAAGAACCGTTCCGTTGGTGTCGTATTTTACAATGTACAAATCACTATTTCCTATTGCGGCTTCTCCATTTACAGCGCCTATTGCGTTCCCAGCAGCATAAACGTTTCCATTGCTATCTGTTGCAATTCCTCGGATAGCATCACCGCCACCGCTTCCTGTTCCTTCTTGGGTCATCCACAAACGGTTTCCATTGGCGTCGTATTTTGCAACGAATGATTTTCCTGTTGAATTTAATGGACTATAATTGGTGAAGCTCTTACCACCATACCCTGAAATATAAATATTGTTGTTGTTATCTTGCGTAATGGCATTCGCGTATTCATAGGAAGAAGTGCCTAAAAAAGAAGCCCATTCAACAGCAAAGGTTTGTGGGTTTAATTTTGCAACCAAGGCACCTGAGCTACTCGTGCCGGCGTCTATTACGTTAAAGTTACTACTCCATGATCCGGAGTTAACATCTCCAGAAATGTAGAGGTATCCATCATTTCCAAACAGCATGTCGTCTAGTCTTTCTGTATTCGATGTTCCAAACTGAATTTGTACATCATTGTTTATCATTGTTGCAGATGTAGTCAAAGGAGTAGCATTGCCTACTGTTGGTATGTCTAGTGTTGGGCATGGTGCATCACAAGCAGATGAAATTGTTGCGTCTAAATGATTTGGTGTTCCGTTGTTGTCTGTGTCTATTGGCGTATTATATCCATCACTTGCGGTTACAGTTCCGTCTGCTTCAAAACCGGTGCCATCTACCATTCCATCACCATCAGCATCTGTGTATCCAGCTTCTAGAGCATCGCTACATCCGTCTCCGTCACTATCTGTGTCTAAGTGGTCTGGAGTTCCATCGTTGTCTGTGTCTTGTTGGCAAGAGATAGCTGTGCCTTGTGCTGCAATTTTAATGCCGTCAATACTGGCATAAGCCCACGCCGTTCCTCCTGATGGCTTTATAATATGAAATCCTATGTAGTGGGATCCTGATACACTAGGTGTAAATGTGAACGACTGAGTCGTCCAAGAATATCCTAGTGGCATCTCTTCACTTTGACCGATTAATGTGCTAGCTTGATTAGGTATTCCAGTGGTGCTAAATACTAACCTGATAGCGGCTGAGTTTGTGTAAGTTGCATATGCAAGACCAAAATTAGCTTGTTCAAAACTTATTGTATAGGTTGTATTTGCCTCTAAACTAACTTGCTGATAGAAACCTTCATTAGTTGAATTGTAGGATCCTAAGCCTGCCCATGTTCCACCATCTTGCGAATTTGAACTAGGAGCATTACTTGAAAAGCCCGTACTTCCATAATTATTGATAATATCATTTGTGTCAACAGTACTTCCTCCCATATTGTTCCATGGACTTGGAGGATTTGCATAATCTGTGTAGTCTCCTGTTAAAGATCCATTGCTGAAAAAATTAGCTTCAGTTGAGTCACATCCTTCATCTATATCTAAAATACCATCGTTGTCATCGTCTAAGTCTACATCGTCGTTTATTCCATCACCGTCGGTGTCAATACTAACAGTAACAGTTGCTGAGCTTGAGCATTCACTTACATTGCTGTTTTGTGAGACCGTGTTTTCAAAAATAGCTGTAGCAACATCCCCTTCCACAAAACAGTAGGTAACTGTTGGGTATGGGAAGTTTCCTCCGGCTCTAAATTTTACGGTTCCTGAACTGTTGTTGGTGATTATGATTCTTTTGATGTTTACACTCGACATTATTTGAAAATCGACTTGTCCGTTTCCGTTACTGGTAATATATAACTCATCTACCGTAGTGGCAGATGGTGTGTATTGGTAGGTTCCTGAGCTTTGTGAGTTTACAACTACGGAGTCTACAACTAGATTCATATCGTTGCTTACAGGTGTGTCCAATGTTGGAGAGGTTATCACGTGGGGCGAAAAGTCTTCTGCGCCCACAAGTTCAGCTGTTGTAACGTCAAAGCCTTTACCGAGCTCAAAGATATATATGGTTGTTGAAGTGTTTGTTGTCACAAACATTTTAGTTCCGTCTGTATTAAAGGTCATTTCATGCATTGATTTCCCTACACTTGACTTGATGTCAAATCTAGCGTTGAAGATTGCTGTTGAAATGTCAAAAGGGATCGATAATTGGTAGTTGATTAACTCGTCAGCTGTATTTCCGATGATAAACAATTCTGTACCTGCTTCATTAAATGAAAGACCTCTTGGTTGACCGTCTCTTGTATTTTTATTATTTTTGAAATTGAAACTTTCTGAAAGTCTAGCATAGCTTAAGGTCGCTAAGTTGAATCCTTCTGATAGGTTGTATTGGAAGAGTCTATCTCTGGTTTTACCAACGCCAATGAGTTTCATCCTATCATTACTAAAGATAAAGTCCCTTAGAGCTTTTTCCCCATTTATATTCTCTAAAACGGTGTATGTGTCAACCAAAACAGATCCTGTATTTGGTTCTGTCGTTTCCTTAAAAGAAGCTGAGAAACCAGCAATATTTTGAATGATGAGCAGGAATAATAAAGCACGAAATGCAATTCCTGACCTGAATGCGTAACTGGGTGTTTTTTTGTACTGCTCATTCGGTATTAAATTGCCTTGTTTTTTTCTAGATGCTTCCTTAAAAAGCTTGGTTGTGTTTACTGAATTTTTTTTTCCACAAGAAATGTACAGCTGTTTCATGAAAAATATTTTTTTGATTATTATATTTGTATTGAGTGCTTAAATGTATGCGGCCAACCTGCTTATTGTTGATTATTTCGTTGATCACCTCTTTTTACGGGTTCAAAGGTGTTTTTTAGACGATTGAAGTTTTTGACTAGAAAATGCTTATTCGGATCATAGTTTATATCAAAAGTTTATTAGAGGTAAAGAATTTAGTTTGTTTTTTTGCTCTATCTTATGAAGAAATCTACTTCGAATTCAACTGTTTTTTGCTACTTGTTTTTGTGAAAAGAAATGATGTGCTTGTTTGACTTCTTCCTATGATCATTTTCAATGATTGTTAAAGTATTTCTTGGAATGGACAGGATTGTGTTTTTTATATAAACCTATTGACTTAATAGGTTAGGAGGAGGGGGTGAGATGTTCACCCTTAATTAATAGTAGAGGGCGTGTCCTCAAAAATTAAGATTTTATATCAGTGAAAAATGAGATTTCAAAGACATGGTGAAAAAAGAATACCATTTTATTAAGATATATCAGCAGATGTTAGCGCAAAGGGAGTTGGTGAATTTTCGAGAAGTTAGGAGCCTACAGTCCTAATACGAATCCAGCACTCATTGAATTAAGCGTTGATGCTGCGAGTTATTAACAAAAAAACCTCCCGAAGGAGGTTTTTTAGCTACTTTTAATAGGT
>JBELDQ010000136.1:0-6175 GCA_042094215.1 Polaribacter sp.
AATGTATGAGAACCTTCCGTTGAAACTTGGTTTAATAAATGATGATTCTGTAGTACTTGTTTGGTTTGTTTCGCTACAGCAAAACCTGAATCGATGATGGTAATGTTGGGTCCTATTATGCGCTGTATCTGAGGCAGCAGGTAAGGATAATGTGTACATCCTAGTACTAAATAATCTATGTTGAGTTTAGAGAAAGGAGTGAGGTGTTGCTGGAGTAATGCTGTCATCTGAGGTGAGTTTAGATGTCCTTCTTCAATGAGTTCAACTAATCCTTCACCTTCTTGTTCAATGATACGAATATTGTTGTTTAGTGCAGTGGAAGTAGTTGCGAACAATGCACTATTAAGAGTTCCTTTTGTTGCTAAGATTCCGATAACTCCTGTTTTTGTTTGTAGCGAAGCAGGCTTTATAGCAGGTTCTATACCAATAAATGGCACGGAATATTTATGTCTCAAATAGGAGATAGCATTAGTGGTTGCTGTATTGCAGGCAACAACAATTAGTTTACAGTTTTGGTTTAATAAAAATTCTGTATTTTTTATGGATAGTTGTACTATTTCATCTGTTGTTTTTTTTCCATAAGGGGCATGTTTGCTATCTGCCAAGTAGATGGTGCTTTCTTGTGGAAGAAGTTGCTGTATTTCATTCCAGATAGAGGTTCCGCCTACTCCTGAATCAAAAATACCAATTGAATTTGTAGTGCTAACTTTCATAGAATAACAAAAATAAAAAACCTACTTTAAAAAGTAGGTTTTTTTATGATAATATGTAATGCTTCGAATTAGAACCCTAATTTAGTTTTTACTGCATTGTAGATGTCAATACCTTTGTCAAATACAATTAAACCTCCTCCTGGAGCAGAGTTAAAAACATAAGTTAGTCCTTTTTCAGCAGCTACATCTTGAATTGCTTTCTGAGCTTTTAAGATTAAAGGATTTGATAATTCAGCTTCTTTCTTCTGTAAATCTTGAGAAGCAAATTGCTTTGCTTGCTGAACTCTATTCGCATCTTGACGAACTTCTGCTTCTCTCTTAGCATTTGTCTCTGGCGTTTGCGCTTGAGCTTCTGCTTCAAACTTTTTAAGCTTATCTTTTAATTTGTTTTCTAAAGCGTCAATCTCGTCTCTGTAAGTCTTACTCATTTTTTCTAGTTCTGCCTTCATCTTTATGGTTCCTGGCATTTCTTGAAAAAGTTTTGCAGTATCTACATGTCCTATTTTTTGTGCATTTGCAACACCAACAACACCTAATGTAAATACAGCAATTAATAGTAACTTCTTAAATTGTTTCATTTTTGTTTTAATTTAATTGATTTATGTTCTTAATTTTTTTTCTTTTTATTTTCTAGCAATTGTTTTCTTTTTTCCTCTCGTTCCTTCAGTTTTGCGTCTCGTCTTGCTTGAATTATCTTTTTTTGCGCCTCTCTTTTTTTAATTTTTTCTCTTCTCAGAGCTTCTATTTTTTCTTGAGCTTCTGTTTTCTTGGCTGAAATTTTTTGCTTTGACTGCGAAATTTTTCGCCCCTTAACAATGCTGGCCAATACGAGTTCGCTAATATCGTATTTTTTATTTGAATATAGCATTACTAATTCACTAGATTTGTCAAAAACAAAATCATACTTTTTTCTTTTAGAAATTTCTTGTACCGAATTGTAAATCAAATCCTGAACAGGTTTTATCAACTGTTTTCTTAGAAAAAACATATCTCCATTAGGTCCAAAGTACAGCGATTCTAAACGAGCTAATTCTTCTTGTTTAATAAGGATGTCTTCCTCTCTTTCTTCAACTAAATCTTGCGTTAATATAGCTTTTTCATTCGCTAAATCGGTTTTTAGCACTTCAATATGCCTTTCGAGTTTTGTTAATTCAGACTTCCAAGTTTCAATTTTTGCATTTAGGTTGTCCTGTGCAGTAACATATTCTGGTACATTTTCTAAAATATATTCCATGTCGATATATGCAACTTGTTGACGTTTTTGAGCAGTACTAAGTTGAATTGTAAATAAAAGAACGATAAGTGTGGTTAGGTTTCTCATTGCTAATTTAATATTATATTGAAATAATCATGCCAAAAATTTACTATCGACTCCTCTTGAATTTGTTTTTAGAATTGTCGCCCTATAATAAAGTGTGTTTGCCATCCAGATTTTGGTGCGTTCGGAATGTTGTCGTACAACGGTAATGAATCAAAACCATGTGCGAAGTCAATTCCTAGTAAACCAAATGCCGGCATAAAAATACGAACACCGAGTCCAGCAGCTCTTTTTAGTTCAAACGGATTAAAGCTATTAAAATTGTCATACGAATTTCCTGCTTCTAAAAATCCAAGCGTATAGATGGATGCTGATGGCTTGTCTGTGATGGAGTATCTTAATTCTAATTGGAATTTTGTGTAAATCGTTCCTCCAACAGAAGATGATAGTCTATTGTTTTCATATCCTCGCAAGCCAATGGTTTCTCTACCGTCTAATTGAAATGCAGCGAGGCCATCACCTCCAACAAAAAATCTTTCAAAAGGAGTTGCTCCTACTTCATTATTATAATGACCCAGGAATCCTCCTTCTGTGTTTGTCATTAACACAAGTTTGTTGGTGAAAGCTGTATACCATTTTCCTTTAAAGCTTAGCTTATAATATTCCATCCATTTATACTTGTCTGCCAAGTAGTCGTTTTTTTCAGTAGCATTTAAGTTTGCTGGTTCAGAGTAATCTTTATTGTTGACTAGTGAGTACGGAAATGTAAATTTAGCACCTATGGTGAACTCAGATCCATAGGTTGGGAATATTAAGGATGGTCCGGCTGAGTTTCTAGACAGGCTAATATTGTACGCTAAGTTATTTAAACTTCCGTTGCTTAGTATGTCAGTACCAACCCTAAAGCCATAGTTGCTTAAATTAAAACTTTGGTAACTGATAGTTTGTGACAATTGAAAGTAATCATCTGGCCATTGCAAACGTCTTCCAAGACCAAGAGTGGCTCCAATAATTTTTAAACTTTGATCCTTGTCAACAATACCTGTGGTGAAATCAAATTGATATTGATTCGAGTTGTACACAGAAAATGAAAACGATTGCGGTTTTTTACCACCTAACCAGGGTTCTGTAAAAGAAAAACTATACGTACTGTAGGTCCTGCTGGCTTGTAATCTTAAAGATAATTTTTGTCCATCACCTGTTGGAAGTGGTTTGTATGCTTCTTTTTTGAATAGGTTTCGAATCGCAAAATTATTAAAAGACAATCCTAGAGTCCCAATAAAGGCACCACCACCATAACCACCTTGTAGTTCTATTTGACTTCCACCTTTCTCAATAACTGTGAAGTCAATATCTGCTGTTTTATTCTGATAATCTGGCTTTACGTCTGGAGTTACATTGTTGTCAAAGAAACCAAGTTGACCTATCTCCCTAATAGATCTTATGATTGATGATCTGCTGAATAGATCACCTGGTTTGACCCTGAGTTCTCTGTAGATAACATGATCATTCGTCTTATCATTACCAAGCACTGTTACCTTTTTGATACGTGCTTGTTCATCTTCCCTAATTCTAATTTCTACGGTAATTGAATCATTAACGACTTTTGTCTCAACTGCATTTACCCCTGCAAATAAGTACCCGCTATTCTGATATAGTGTTTGTATGTCTCTTGAGTCAGGAGTATTGTCACCTGTTACTCTTTCCTTCAAGACAGCGCCATTATAGACGTCTCCTTTATCGATCTTTAAAATACTTTGTAGATAGCTGTCTGGGTAGTTTTTGTTACCTACAAATAAGATGTCGCTAAAGTAGTATTGTTTCCCTTCTTCAATCTCTATTTCTAAACTAATCGTGTTGTCTTCATTGTAGACCAAGTTGTCTGCAATAATTCTTGCATCTCTATATCCTTTTCTACTGTATTGATCTAAAATGCTTTCTAAATCTTCTTTGTATTTTTCATCTATATATTTGGATGATTTCCAAAATCTTCCAAAAAATTTCTGTTTGGTATTACCCATTGCTTTTTTTAGTTTTTTACTAGAAAAAGCTTCATTCCCTTTAAAAAGGATGTCCTTAATTTTAATTTTAGCGCCCTTGTCGATATGAACAGACATATTCACAACATTAATATCTGACGTATCCTTGACATTATTCATTGAGACTTTTGTCTTCAAGAATCCTTTGTCAGTAAATTTCTTTTTAAAATAATTGCTTGAGGTAACAATTAAGTTGTCCGTAAGCATGGTTCCTTTTTTGAGCTCAGTGTCTTTGGCTAATTCTTTCGCTTTGGATTTTTTGACTCCAGTAATACGAACTTGGTTAAGCTGAGGCAATTCTTTAATGTCAAACTGCAAGTACACGGTTTCTCCATCTAATTTTGATAAGTAGACATCAACATTACTAAATTGTTTGCTCTCGTACAATTTTTTAATAGCACTTGTTAATTTGTCACCGGGTAATTTAATCTTTTGACCATTCTTTAGTCCTGTGTAAATTTTAACCGTTTCCTCGCTATACTTTTGAAGGCCTGTAACTGAAAGACCTCCTAATATATATTCTTTTCCTTTTATAAAGGAAGATTGAGTAACAGTTTTGGTTGTATTTTGAATGGATGGAACTGAATCTTTAGGGGTTGTGCTGGTTGCTTGTTCAATTCCTTTTTCTTGTGCATTTACATGCACACTGAAAAAACTTGCTAAAAATAGTACTACAAAAGTATATTTACTCATTTGTTGTTTTAATTTGTTCGCTTGTTTTACCAAAGCGGCGTTCTCTATTTTGATATTCTAGTACAGCGTCAAAAAAATCACTCTTTCTAAAGTCTGGCCAAAGGGTATCTGTGAAATATAATTCTGCGTAAGCCATTTGCCAAAGTAAAAAGTTACTAATACGTTGTTCTCCACTTGTTCGAATCATTAAGTCTACGTCGGGCAAATTAAACGTATATAAATGATTCTTTATAACATTTTCGTCAATTTCTTCTATTGAGAGTTGGTTATTAACAACTTTTTTTGATATGTTTTGGATTGTATTAACAATTTCTTCTCTCGATCCGTAGCTGAGTGCAAAGGTTAAAATGATCTCACGGTTATTGCGCGTCGCATGAATCACTTCATTTAAAACTTTTTGTGCTTTAGCAGGCAGGCTGTCAAGGTCTCCAATCGCATTTATTTTCACACCATTTTCCTGAAAACCTGGAAGTTCTTTTTTTAGGGATGTAATTAGTAAGCTCATTAAAGCTTTTACTTCTAGTTTTGGCCGGTTCCAGTTTTCGGTAGAAAAAGCGTAGAGCGTAACTGCTTTTATTCCAATTTCTGTTGCAGCAGCAACAGATTCCCTAATCGAAGTTAAGGCGTTTCTATGGCCAAACACGCGCTCCATACCTTTGTCCTTTGCCCAACGACCATTGCCATCCATAATAATAGCAACATGTTTTGGAACTTGTTGTAAGTCTATGTCTATTTTATCACTCATATATTATCTTGCCTCTGCATAACAAGCCGCTCGCCCAAATGCATACACTATTGAAACTCCTGTAAATACATACCAATCATTGGAGTTGCCTCCAAAGTTTAATGATGAGATATTCTTTCTAGTATAGTCTAAATCATCTCGAAAGGTATAGTTTATTCTTGTTTCAATAGCAAATCCAATATGTTCAGCTAGCCGACCTTTAAATCCAACTCCAACGGGTATTGAGTATGCTGTTTTTGTTTTTAAATTGTAACTTCCTGCTGCAATTTCTGAAGACACACTATCGTAATTTAATCCTGCTATTTCTAGCAAAATATATGGAGTGTACGCCTTGTTAGCAGAAGTCATGTCATATTCATAAAAATTATATTCAATACCTAGCGCTAATTCTTTAATAGAGTTGTTGAAATTGAAGTTTCTATTCTGTCGTATTTCATTCGATGATAAAGCATCATTTCCATGAATCGGCAGCAAACTTAGAGTTCCTCTTAAAGCAATTCTTGGGTTTAAGTTGAATTTATACAGCAAGCCTCCTCCAATTTTATTAGGAGAGATGTAGCTTGTTGATCCGACATCTCCAATGTAATTGGTTCCTCCGACTAATACCCCAATTTCATGTATCTGGCTCCAAGAAATACTTGTAACACAAATAAATACAATTGCTAAAAAATCTTTTCTCATCTTAAAAAATAGCGTGCAAATATAAGGAATTCCATTTGCTTTATAA
>JBELDQ010000137.1:0-6117 GCA_042094215.1 Polaribacter sp.
CCGGTTCCTTTGGTTAGGTAAAAGTACTTCAAACCACTGGCCGTTGTGATGGTGTCTTTTGCTTGTTGATTTGTTGTTGAAGATTTTTTCTCTAGGTTGCATGAGCAAATAGTCGCAGCTAGCAATACTGTACAAAGTGATGTACCTATTATTTTTTTCATAGAAATGATTTTGTGTAAAGATAGTAAATCCTCAATACCAAACGATAACAATTGCCATCAATTCAACATAGTTTAGAGTTGCTTTATGGCAGTTCCAATGATTCAATCATTTTAAGGGCATTCTCATTTTGCCGATCCAATTCGTAGGATTTTTTGTAACTCAGTAATGCTTTTTTCCTGTCTCCCAAACGAAGTTGCGCTTCACCCAGACTATCAAATGCATTTGATGATGTGGGATAATTCTTTACATTCAACTCAAAATATCTCAATGCCTTGGACGGATCATTTTTCATAAACTGATACCCAATAGCATTAATGATGCGTTCTGGAGGAGAAAATGCACCCTCATAATTGGTTTTGTAATAGCTGATGATTTCTTCCAATGAACGCTGCCTAATATGCTTCATTTCTACATCTTTGAAAATAAATTGCATACCATGATACAAACTCATCAGAGCTACCGTCCAGTGATTTTCTTTTTTGAAATATTCTAATGAAACATGAGACGGAGAAATTCCTATATTCTTTAGGCGTGTATTGAACAATTCATGAGCATTTATATTTGCCGTGTACACATGTGGAATTCTATCAAAATTTTCAAATGTATCAGCTGTAGAAACATAGATTCGCTTGTTTTCTAATTGTTTCAAAGGAGTTTTCTTCAGTTGTTTCACAACATATTGATTGTCCCACCAAAAACTAGGATCCATTGCAACAAACCCATGAAAGGAACTCTGTTTAGAAAGAAAAGATGAACCAACCAACAAACCTCCATGAGATATTCCTACTAAAGTTTTAAATCCATTTACGCGGTACTTGTTTTCTATATGCGGCAGTAATTCTTGCTCCATAAAGGCTAAGAAGTTTTCACTACCTCCACTTGTTTTGTGATTTTCAGAAGCATCAGAACCATTTAGATTGGTCAAATATCGTGTGGGTGTAAAATCACGTACACGATCCACATTGGTAATAGCAACCACAATCATTTCTGGAATTTGACGAGCTTGTGTCATGTGTTTTAGTATACCAGAATGTGAATGATACTGTACTTCCCCATCCAACAGTACCAGAAGTGGGTACTTTTTTGTTGTTTTGGTATACGATGAGGGAAGCTCAAGCACATAGGAGCGTTGCTCCTGCAAGATGTCTGAGTATATTTTGTGTGTGTTTCCAATGCTGTATGAGGTTCCCGTTTGAGCACTTGTGTGTAAAGATAACCCTATAAAAAGAGCACTGTAAAATATATACTTTAGTACTTGTAGTTTCATTTTTATTACGATTTAAGATGTTTCGTCTATCTGGTTCTATTGTTTATTTTCAAAAAACAAAACAACAACTTAATTCTTAAAACAAATTGAAAAAATACAGGAAAGTAGTTTAATAGGGATAAACGCAACTAAAAAATCCATTTGCCTTGCAACAAATGGATGTATCTCATTTTTTTTCTTTCGTATGCTGTTATTACAACTATAAAACGAACAGAATACTAGTCTATAGCCTCAAATACATAGCCCCATCTGTAATCTCCAATATACGTGGCATTCGAAAAAACTGCTCTGTCTTCTGTAAGTTCAACCAAGCGATTATAATCGCCACTGCAACGAGAAAAAGTTCCTGTATTACCATCCTGAATGATATAATTAATTCTACAGTATTTAAAGTACAAGGTGGTATTGACCAAATCTTCGTCATCTAACTGATAGGAGGGTTTATATCTCAGTCTTGACTCAAAATGCTCGGCATCACTCATTGTTTCAAAACAACGTTGATCTCCCAGTTCAATGTGAACATCCAACCTCTCGTTATAACTTGTCGGGGCAATGAAGGTATATACATCGTCGGCCAAACAGGCTGTATTTGGAAAAGAAGGAGAATCCCTATATTCTTCTGGGAGAATAACTTCTGTCAATCGCCACTTTTTTTGAGTAGCTCCATGCAGTTTCACCAAATCAGCAGCAGTAAAATCAGCCACTTCTACTTTATCAAACTCCTCACGTATATTATCACTTGAAGAACAACCAGCAAGTGCAAGTGCGAGAAAAACACCTAAAAGGTTGCTTGTAAAACGGAAATATTTCATGATAATTTTTTAATTTTTCTTTTTCTTAAATTTTAGATGAAATAGCAGCTTTTTGTCGTGATTAGCGGTTGCTGTTTCAAATATGCGAAATGAAATACAAACAATATGCCAAATTGAAATAAAAAATATTTTTTTTCGAGAAATAGTATTGATATTGAAGCCTAATGCCTAGGGAAAAGAGGAAAGAAATCGTTATTCCACCAATAATTTTGAAGTTTTGAAATTGGTATTTGCCCCCTGCAACCTCAGGAAGTACAATCCACGACTAAGCTGCCTGTTTCCGAGTTTTAGTGTATTGAGGCCTACCGCTACATTGATTTTACGTTGTTCCACTAGTGAACCAATAGCATTGTAAATAAATACCTCACAACGCTCAGACACCTTTGAAAGAAACGAAATTTCAGAGGCTACGCCTATTGGGTTTGGAGCGATCGTTATACTATTCTTATCCGGTTGAGATGTTGTTACATGATCATCAATACCCAGAACATCATTTTGGTTGAAGCTCACATTTGAAAGTGCTATTTGTTTTACTTGTGAAGTGCCATCATCAGAAGTAAGCGTAAAAATAATAGTCGTGATGTCATCACGTTTAAATTCTTGCGCTAAATCGTTCTTAAAAGCACTCAAAGGCACCACAAATGAATTTTGCTCACTGGTCAAATTCACTGCTGTTCTAAATTGATACTCCCAAAGATCAATTCCTTTTTTCAATAAGGTTATCAGCAGCTCTCCCGTACCTGAAGCATTGAATTTTAATGCTGTATATGCACGCAAATCTACAGGTTGAAATGTGGGTGTAAAAGACCTATATACAGATACATACTCACTTGTTTCTGAACTCAAATCAACACCTCTCTCTAAGATAAGACCATTCTCTTCTTCAAAGTTTTGGTGCGGCATCACATCAAATTTGTTGATTGTTGTTGAGCCTGCAAAGTCATCAACTCCCCAAGCACCATCAGACATAAATATATCATCAGGTGTTTGTCCTGCTCCAGCATGAACTCTTAGTCCAACATCAAATAAATGTCCTACTTCAAGAGCAATTCCAGCATTCAGAGATTCAGCTATAGGCACAGCAAGAGACATGGGTTCAGTGGAACTTGTTTCTGTAATTCTTTTTCCGCCCTCAATGTTCAAAGTTTTCGATGCATTGGTATTCGTTATATCAAAATCGAGCTTCCCATTGCGGTAGCTAGCTTTCCTAATAAACACACTCGGACCTCGACTTGTATGGTAACTTTTTATAGGCTTTTGAGCATTAACCAACTCCAGAACTTCTTGACTCAAGCGATACACATCCTCTGTAGAATTGGTCCATATCTGAAAATTATAATAGGTACTCGAAGCACTGTATCGGTCTAGATTCCAGTGACTATCTAAACTGTACGAATTGGGTGTTTCTTCTTTTACTGAAAAGCTTACCACGGTTTCTTTAGCGCCATTCGGGTGTTTGATTAATGTTTTGATGAAATCGTGATCGTTGAGTTGTAAAGATGAAATTGACAGTATCTCTGCCCCTAACAATCGATCACAAATGTATTTCGTATGTTCATAAGCGCCATCTGTAGTTTTTGTTACTAGTATGGTTGCAATATTTTTAGAGTCTCTCAGATAATCTACAGAAAGAACTTCAGTCGCATTTGTAATGCCCACTAAATCGGTTGGTGTTGATTCTATGGCTTCACTATTTGACAATACATCTAAGGGAATAAAATCAGCAAGTGTTACCTGTTGTACTGATGTGCTTTTGTATTGCCGCGTTTTCTTTATCCGCTTCGCTTGTGACTTCTGAAAGCGATAGGCTTGCTTGGCTCTCGAATAATGACGTTTATTTATCTTTTGGGACAGTCTATTGCTACTTTCCAATCCTCCATCATTCCCTCCACTTGTAGATGAATCATCACAGGTTCCTACGTTCGAACAAGACATGTCGTCACAATCTACCAACCCATCACCATCATCATCACTACCGTTATCGCAAATCTCTTGAGGAACAGCGGCCGTTGGACACCTAGACCCGTCATTACTTAAGCTAGCAGGACCAAAAGCAAAATAGTTCGAACTTATTGCGTTTGAGCCGGTCAAATCATTCACCGCATAGATGATGTAAATCGTACCTGTCTGATTCGCTCCTACATAAAGATTTCCTGATGCATCAAAATATGAAGCACCATACGTATGAGTATTCCCCGACAATATAGGCACTTCTCCCAAGCTAGTTACAGCTCCAGAGGATGGGTTTATTCGATACAAGACGTTCGTGGTTTTCTCAACTGTATATAGATTATTATCCAACGCATTGAATGCCCAGTCATGAATAAGAATATTTGTACTCAAGGTCATTGTTCCTAAAGACTGCAGATAATTGGAAGAATTTGGATCTAAATCAATTTTATAGGCAGTGGTTCCGCTTGGTTTCAGAAAGTACACGCCATTGGCATTGATATCTCCAATATATCTATTTTCATTAGGAAGTGCCGAAATAGTGTAGGTATTTGTTGCAAAATTATCTCCAATTCTTACAATATTTTTACCTGAACTCACAGACGCCCAAAGATAACCATCTACAGGATTGTAAGCTGTTGCGTTTATATTATTCGTGGTAATATTTTCTGCTTGGAGAGCTGTTTGACCAGACGCTAAGTTTACTGAATAAAGATCGTTCTGCTGGGTTAAATACCCCTCCGTTCTACAATTAAATGGTGTAGGATTGGTTTCCGATAAACAAATTGAGACCGCTAAGCGAGAACTTTCACAACCTGCTCCGTCTGAATTCGCTGCATAATACGTAGTACCTTCTGATACTATCTGAGCTCCTGATAATAGATTTCCTCCACTAGAAGCATCGTACCAAAGTAGACTGTTACTTACGGAAATATCTAAGTCTGCCAATGTAGTACCAGCAGAATAGCAATCTGAATTTTCTGAACAAGTTCCAGCATCTGATGTGGAAGTCACCGTAGATTCAAACACTGCAGCATTTGAAGTATCAACGAGCTCACAATACGTTATTGTTGGATATGGAAAATTACCTCCTGCTCTAAATTTTACAGTACCTGAGCTTGAGTTGACCAAAATCAGTTTCTTTATATTGACTGCTGACATGATCTTAAAATCTACTTGCCCAGATCCCTGATTTGTTATATATAGTATATCCAAGACTGCTGCACTAGGAGAAAATTGATAATCTCCTGAGCTCTGCGAATTGACGGTAACACTTGCGGTTGTTACATTATTTTGATTGTTTACAGGTATTGATAAATTACAGTTTGTTGCTGCTGCTTTGTACTTCCAAAGATTTGATACATCAGTTTGTGCTTTCGAAATTTGAAAAACACAAAACGATATAAGGATCAGAAAGTAGCTTTTCACAGAGCTTTTCAAGTACAACATAGGTAAGAATAAGGTAAAATGAAATTAAGATTAATTGCAAAAAGGACATCTCTAAAATAGTTGAATGAACAATTCAATACGATGAGAAGAAACTTTAAAAAGAGCAATAGTATCCACAATAAGGAAAGGATTTACGATTAAAACAAACAATAGCTCTCATCAATATAGACTCAAGAGCATTATTCCTGCAACTTAGAATGAACCTGTATAAACTTAATCAAGCATTCACTTCATTTATAACAAACTAGTAACTATATTCGCAGGCGTTAAGAGAAGTAGGGAAATGATGTTAGAGTATATTGTAATTGGTGGTGCACAGGCGGGTTTATCAATAGCATACCATTTAAAAGCCATGAATAAGAACTTTCTTGTTCTTGATGGGGAAGATGAAGTGGGTGCCTCATGGTTAAACAGATGGGATTCTTTAAAGCTTTTTACGCCTACTGAATACAATCATTTGCCCGGTTTAAAGTTTGA
>JBELDQ010000138.1:0-6102 GCA_042094215.1 Polaribacter sp.
CAAAACTAACGACTAACAACTCTGATTTAGAAAATGAATTATTTCGCTCAGGAGGAAAGAAAAGCATCCGAGGGTATCCAGAAAATTCAATCTTATCAAATTCGCTTACATTAGTTAACACAGAATTAATCTTACAAGTCTCACAAAAAGCTTCAATTTTCAGCATCCAGGACCTTGGTCTGTTCCAGATATTAGAACACAATGAGCTATTAAGTTCTCTCGGACTGGGCTATCGATTCCAACGGAACAACAACCTGTTTAACGTGGCATATCTCGTCAACACCTCAAAACAACAAAAAGGATTTTCATCTCCTGTTATCGCTATCAAAATAATCACACTATTTTAACAAAATCGCTCAGTGCGCTTTTACATTAAAAACACCGTAACAAAATACCTACACCTCATATTTGGTTGCAATTTATTTAACAGATTCGCTCCAATAATATGATAACAATAAGATTTCTTTAGATTTATTTAAGATTTTAACGAGAATTAGTTGCGTAATTAACTTTTATTTAAGATTTTTGACACAATTAATTCAAATAATTATACAATGAAAACAAAGTTTAATGGAATTTTAACGCTTCTATTAGCGTTAGTAGTGCAAGTCTCATTTGCACAAGAAAAAACTGTTACTGGTACTGTAGATGATGAAAACGGAGCTCTTCCGGGAGTAAGTGTCATTATTAAAAAGTCTGCAACAGGAACAGAAACAGACTTTGATGGTAAATATACTATCAAGGCAAGTGTAGGAGATGTTTTAACATTTAGCTACTTAGGGTACACTTCGGTAGAAAAAACTGTTGGATCTTCAAACACTATCAATGTTACTTTGAAAGAAGACGCAAATTTATTAGACGAAGTTGTAGTAACTGGAGTTGCAGGGGCTACGTCTAAGAAGAAATTATCTGTAACAGTTGCCACAGTGAATGCAGAAGCTTTAGAGAAAGTACCTGCTGGATCAGCTGCAAGTGCATTACAAGGTAAAGTTGCCGGTATTACCGTAACTAACTTAGGAAGACCTGGTCAAGGAGCTACCATCCTTTTGAGGGGAGCTGCTAACTTTTATGGTTCTCAAGCACCATTAGTAATACTAGATGGAATATTTGTAGAAGGTGGTTTAGGAGATATCAACGTTGATGATATTGCTTCATTCGAAATTGTAAAAGGAGCATCGGCTTCATCTTTATACGGATCTAGAGCAGGAAATGGTGTTATCGTTATTACTTCAAAAAGAGGTAAAATTGGAAAAACACAAATCACATTCAGATCTGAAGTTGGTTTTTCAGAAATCAACAATTTTGTTAAGACCAACCAATCTCATGGTTATGAATTAGCTTCTGATTGGGAAAGTGCTAAAGGAAGATATACGAAATACGAGGGAATCACTTATGACCCAGGTTATCAAGGTGTATATGCTGCATCAGGAGTGAATGCTGTTGCAGGTTCAAGAACTGAATCTGCTGATGGATATTCTGATAATCCTTATGGGGTTTACAACAACTTTCAGGATGCCTTCTTTAAAAAAGGAATCAATACCACAAAGTACACAGCAATTTCTAGTGGTAATGAGAAATCAAGAATCTTCTTTTCTTACGAGAACTTTGAATCGGAAGGTGTTTTAGCTGAAACTGATGGTTACATCAGAAATAGTTTTAGATTTAATGCAGATTTCTTTATCAGTGATAAATTGACTTTTTCTGCTAGTAATAGTTACATTAAGCTAAACGATAATAGTCCTGGTGGAGGTGCTGATATTTACAGAATTGTATCTAGATTATCTCCAGATTCTCAAGTAAATGTGGCGAATCCTGATGGTCAACCTTACTACTATAAGCCAGACCCATGGGAAAGTGAAATAGACAATCCTTTGTATGAATTATACAACAGAGATGCTCAAGCAAAACAGCAAAGATTTTTAGGTGGATACAATTTAAACTACAAGATTACAGATAATATCAGTTTAGATTTAGAGTATTCTTTTGAGAGTGATACGTACAGATATACAAATAATAACAAATACGAAACGTATATCACAACAGGAGACCCAATAGGTTTCGGATACAGTAAAGGAGATTTATACAAAAACAACTACTTTCAGCTTTCACAAAAAGCGCAAGCTACGATTAACTACACTCAAGAATTTGGAGAGTTAGAAGTTAAAAGTAAGATTAGTTATTTAGCTGAAGACATAGCATATGAGCAATACAGTGCTAGTGGACAAGATTACTTGTACTCAGGTCTTCCAACACTAGACAACTTTTTAAGTGAAAATGTATCTGCTAGTTCTGACATGAGCAACGTAAGAGCACAAAACATGTTTGCTATTGCAGGTTTAGTTTATAAAGATCGTTACATTTTTGATGGATTGTACAGAAGAGATGGTTCTTCTTTATTTGGTGCTAACGAAAAATGGAATAACTATTACAGACTTTCTGCGGCCTATAGAATTACACAGGATATTGAAATCCCAGGAGTTCAAGAATTGAAAATAAATGTTGCACGTGGTACTGCAGGTCAGCGTCCAGGATTTAACTGGCAATATGAGCAAACTGCAATTGCTGGTGGTTCATTATCGACCAACAGAATAGCAGGAAACCCAAATTTAAAACCATCATTAACAACAGAGAATGAATTTGGTTTAAATGCACAGTTTTTAAACAGATTCAAATTAGAGGCAGCATACTCTAACCAGGTATCTTCAGATCAATTTATGATTGTTAACTTATTTGCACCTGCAAATGCTGGTAAAAATAGACAATGGCAAAATGTTGGTGATTTAGAGTCTAACACTCTTGAATTTACTTTAAATAGTAAAATTATTGAGAAAGATGACATGTCTTGGAATGTAGGCATCAACTTTACTTCATCACAATCTGACATTACCAAATTAAATGCTCCTGAGCAACAAGTTGGACCAAGAGGATTATTCTTATTAAGAGAAGGTATTGAATACGGGTCTATGTACGGACGTAAGTTTGTAACAGATCTAGGTACAATGGCTAATCAATTACCTGATGGAGCTTCTATCGCTGACTATTCGGTAAATAGTGATGGTGTTGTTGTTCAAACGTCTACTATTGGAACAACTGATGAAGCTGCTATCATACAAGTAGATGAAGACGGTGTTGCTGTTTTTGACAAAATTGGTAATCAAAATGCTGATTTCAATTTAGGAATAACTTCTAACTTCTCATACAAGAATTTTGATTTCTACATGTTATGGGATTGGAAAAGTGGTGGAGACATTTACAACGTAAATGGTCAATGGACAACAATTAGTGAGAGAAATGCAATGGTTGACCAAGCGGGTAAAGCTGCTGCAGATAAGAAGACTAGAGTATATTACGGGTCTTTATATGACGTAAACCAAAACAATGCATTTTGGGTAGAAGATGGTTCTTTCGTAAAATTAAGAGAAGCATCATTAGCATATACTTTACCTAAAAATGCTTTTGGAGAATTATTTGACCAAGTAAAGTTAAGCCTAATTGGAAGAAACCTTTTCACAATAACTGATTACAAAGGATGGGATCCTGAAATTGCTAACTATGATGGTGGAACACAACAATACTACAGTGTAGATTACGGAGTATATCCGAATCAAACTTCGTATTCTTTATCTGTTACACTGAAATTTTAATAATATATAAACAGCAAAAAATGAAAAATTTTAAAAACTTTATGATCTTTGCAGCTCTAACACTCTTTGTGGTGAGCTGTCAAGATTTCGCAACCGATTTAGATGTCGAGAATTTGGAGAATCCAAATGACAAAATTTTAACTTCAGACCCTGTGGCACTTGAAGCATTATCTACATCTATAATTCAAAACTGGTTTATGGCTTCACACAGTGGTAATTCACCTGCAGCTGCAATGGCTACTATGGCTGATGTTTCTTCTTGTTCTTGGGGTAACTTTGGAATGAGAGATACTTCTAGTGAGCCAAGAACTGCATGGAATAATTCAACTGCATATGGAAGCGGAGGAATAACAAATACTTATTTCAATGCGATGTATTCAGTATTAGCTGATGCAAATACGTTAGCAACAGCCGTTGCTAATGGTACTGAATTTGACAATACACCAGGAATTTCAATGATCTCAAAACTAGGTCAAGCCCTAGCAATCGGTCATTTAGCATTAGTATTTGACCAAGTATGGCTATCAGATGAAACTGGAGCTGTTCTAGGAGACAAACTTGAAGGTGCTAGTGGATACAAAGAAGCAATGACTTTTGCATTAGCAAAATTAGATGAGGCGATTGCCATAGCGAAAGCTAACAACATTTCTATCGATGAGTCTTCTTTACCAGGTGGTGGTGGAGCTAATGCTTCATTAGTTGGTTTCATGAATAGTATGGGAGCTAGAATGTTGGTTGGAAATGTAAGAAACAGTACTCAAAAAGCTGAAATCAACTGGGATAGAGTATTGGCGTATGCAAACAATGGTATCACGGCAAACTTTGACATCTACATGGATGACATCAACTGGTACGACTTAATGCCTAAAACTTACTTGGTATACCCAGGATGGGCTAGAGTTGATATGAGAGTTATCAATTTGATGGACCCTAATACTCCTGCATACTGGGAAGATGGAACAGGAAGTTTACCTCCTGCTACTTCAGCGGATGCTCGTTTAGAGTCAGATTTTGGCTACTTAGCGTCGAATAACTTTAGACCTGAAAGAGGGCAATATCACTACAGTAACTATAGATATTCTCGTTTAGACGATTACATTTCTGTATGGACTATGGATGTTACTGAATTTTCAAAATCTGAAAATGATATGTACAAAGCAGAAGCAATGGCTCAAAAAGGTGATTTCGCTGGTGCAGCTGCTGTTATTAATGCGGGTACAAGAACAACCAGAGGTAATTTACCTAATGTAGCTGCAGTATCTCAAGACGTACTTGATGCTATTCACTATGAAAGAATGGTTGAATTTTCTTTTACCGCTCCGGGTATTGGTTTCTATGAAATGAGAAAAGAAAACCTGTTACAAAAAGGAACTTTATTACATTTTCCTGTACCAGGTACTGCTTTAGAAGCTATCCCTGCTGACAATTACACTTTTGGTGGAACTGAGGGTGTTGCTGGTGAAGACTACTCTAATACAGGATGGAGATAATTCAACCTCGATAAATTACATTTATAAAACCACCTCTAGCGAGGTGGTTTTTTTATTTATACTTACATTTGCAATATGGAACATACAACAACTGTCATTTTTGGGATTAGAGCAATTATTGAAGCCATCAATAGTGGAAGTACTATTAGTAAGGTCTACTTGCAAAAAGACTTAAAAGGAAACTTGTTCTCGGAATTAAACGGTCTCATTAAAAAAGAAGGATTAACCACAAGCATGGTGCCTGTAGAAAAATTAGACCGCTTATCTAAACATAAAAACCATCAAGGCGCCGTTGCACAAATTTCTCCTGTCGAATTTCACGACTTGGATACACTTATCGAAAAAACATTGGCTACAGAAGAAGTTCCCTTATTTTTAGTTTTAGATCAATTATCTGATGTACGTAATTTTGGTGCCATTATACGCACTGCAGAATGCACTGGTGTGCATGGTATTATTGTTCAAAAAAATGGAAGTGCTCCTGTAAATGCAGAAACGATTAAAACCTCAGCTGGCGCAGCCTTTAAAGTACCTATTTGCAAGGTAGATCACATAAAAGATGCACTTTACATACTACAAGCAGCAGACATCAAAACAGTAGCGGCTACTGAGAAAACCGAAAATAATGTATATGCTATTGACTGTAAGCAACCACTGGCAATCATCATGGGATCTGAACACAGAGGTGTTAATCCGTCTGTGTTAAAAATGGTCGATCACAAAGCCAAACTACCGCTATTAGGAGACATTGAATCACTGAATGTTTCGGTAGCCTGTGGCGCATTCTTATATGAAACCATTAGACAAAGAACCGCGAGTAACTAAACGCTACATTGGTCTTTAGGTTGGTGTATTTCACGTATCCTTTTCTTCTTCGTGCTCGTCTTTTTGTGGAGGATTAAAATTCCCCTCTGCGTCAAAAAGCAAATCAAACTCTGTTTGCGTAAACTCAAAGGCTTCTTTTACAA
>JBELDQ010000139.1:0-3260 GCA_042094215.1 Polaribacter sp.
ACCTCAACTGTTTCGGTAGTATCCTGCACTAAACGTCCTGCAAACTTTGTGTTAGGAATAACGATCTGTGTGGCTGCTTTGGGTTTTCTACTTACATCAGGATTTAGTCGCATTAACTCTTTGGTCTTCACATCAAGTTTCTTGGCAATGCTTCGCATCGTTTCCCCTTTCTTTACTGTGTAGCTAAGGTACTTTTTCTGTTGACCACAAGACACAGCGATGGTAAAGACAAAAAAAGTCACTAATAATTTAAAATGCTTCATAAAATAGCTGTTTTGTACTGTTTTTAAATGGACTGAACCTGGTTGTTAAGCAGTGGCTTGAATCAAACTAGAAATAACGAACCTCATCTGTTATTCCCACTCAATTGTTGCTGGTGGTTTCGAGCTAATGTCGTACACCACACGATTCACACCTTTCACTTTATTTATAATATCATTCGATGTTTTCTGTAAAAATTCATAGGGTAAATTCACCCAATCTGCCGTCATACCATCTGTACTTTCTACAGCTCTCAAGGCGACAACTTTTTCGTAGGTTCTCTCATCTCCCATGACACCCACAGAGTTTACCGGGAGTAAAATTGCGCCTGCTTGCCATACAGCATCATAGAGTCCGCTTGCTTTCAATCCATTGATAAAAACCGCATCTACTTCTTGTAAAATGGCCACTTTTTCTGGGGTAATATCTCCTAAAATACGAATGGCCAATCCAGGACCAGGAAATGGATGTCTCCCTAACAATTCTTTGTCAATTCCCATAGAAGCTCCCACTCTACGCACCTCATCTTTAAAAATCATACGCAAAGGTTCTACAATTTTCAATTTCATAAAATCGGGCAATCCACCTACGTTATGATGACTTTTAATGGTTGCTGATGGACCTCCATTTACGGAAACAGACTCAATCACATCTGGATATATAGTTCCTTGGGCCAACCATTTGGCATCGGTAATTTGACTCGCCTCTGCATCAAAAACCTCAATAAAGGCCTTTCCTATTGCTTTTCGTTTTGCTTCAGGATCGCTCAAACCAGCAAGGGCGGTCATAAAACGCTCGGAAGCGTCTACTCCCTTTACATTTAACCCCATCCCTTCGTATTGTTGCAATACATCGGTAAATTCATTTTTACGCAACAAGCCATTATTTACAAAAATACAATGCAAGTTCTTTCCAATTGCCTTGTGCAATAACACCGCAGCTACTGTAGAATCTACACCTCCAGAGAGCCCTAAGACCACTTTATCGTTTCCAACGGTTGACTTGATCTCTGCAATTGTACTTTCTGCAAATGAATCTGGTGTAAAGGTTTGTGCCACACCAGCAATCTTCACTAAAAAGTTTTCTAAAACTTGTTTCCCATCGGTAGAATGGTATACCTCTGGATGAAATTGAATGGCATAGGTTTGTTCACCATCAATTCTATAGGCTGCATTTTCTACATCGTGCGTGCTCGCTAAACGCACACCTCCTGTTGGCAATTCTTTAATGGTATCTGAATGACTCATCCATACCTGACTGCCTGTTGCAATGCCTTCTAAAAACAATTCATCTTTCTTTACAAAAGACAAATTTGCTCTTCCATATTCTCTTGTGTTTGATTGTCCCACTAAACCGCCAGAAAAGTGCGCCAAATACTGCGCTCCGTAACACACAGCCAATAACGGTTTCTTTCCTCTAATTCCAGATAAATCTGGGTGCGGAGGATCTTCCGATCTCACAGAAGAAGGACTTCCTGATAAGATGACTGCTGTAAAGTCATCGCTATTGTTTGGAATTTTGTTGTAGGGATGAATTTCACAATAAATGTTTAATTCTCTCACTCTTCGGGCAATCAGTTGTGTGTATTGCGATCCGAAATCTAATATAAGTACGTTGTGTTGTTGCATGCCCAAAAATACTATAAGAATTTAACTTCTTTTGCATCAATTTGATTTTTTTTACAGCAATGCATGCAGCACAGAAACTTCAAATTTTCTATTAAAATTGGTAGACAATTGCGTTGATATTCATTCCAGAACCTACAGAGGCTAATAGCACCACATCACCGGTATTTACCTCGTGATCCTCGATCTTTCCTTTTAACACCAAGTCTAATAATGTAGGTACGGTTGCTACCGAGCTATTTCCAAACTTATGAATATTCATCGGCATGATATTTTCTGGAATAGGCTTTTTAAACAGTCTATAAAAACGCTTGATGATTGCCTCATCCATTTTCTCATTGGCTTGATGGATGAATACCTTTTTAACAGCATCGATACCTACACCACTTTTATCGAGGGCCATTTTCATTGCTTTTGGTACATTTTTTAAGGCAAACTCATAAATTTTACGTCCTTGCATTTTCATATACAATGCTTCTGGATTGGCGGTTGTATCGAATGATTTTGAGAAGTGCAAGTAGTACGCTTCATCCTTTGCATAGGTTTGCGTGGCATGGCTCAAAATACCTGATGTTGATGAATTATTTTCTTCTACAATACAAGCGCCAGCCCCATCACTAAAAATCATGGCATCTCTGTCAAATTTATCGATGACTCTCGAAAGTGTTTCTGCACCGATAATCAATGCTTTTTTAGCCATCCCTGCCTTAATAAACATATGGGCTTGTATAAGGCCCTCAATCCAACCCGGACACCCAAATAAAATATCATATGCGACACAATTTGGATTCTCGATTTGCAAGTGATGCTTTACTCTTGATGCCAAGCTAGGCAGAATATCATTTTGGCCTCCTGGCTGTTTTACATCGCCAAAATTATGTGCCACGATGATGTAATCCAACGACTCAGGATCTACTCCAGATGTGTCAATGGCATTTTGTGCTGCAAAAAAAGCAATATCAGACGTACTTAATTCTTTTTTTGCATATCTCCTTTCATAAATCCCAGTAATTGATTTGAACTTCTCAATAATCTCTTCATTATTGGCACCAAAAGAAGAACCATCTTCATTTAAAAATTGGTGATCTAAAAATGCAGTGTTTGGTTTAATTTCGGTTGGAACATAACAGCCAGTTCCTGTGATTTTTGAATTACTCATTAAGGGTCTACCATTAAAATTACGTCTCTAACAAAGAAACGTTTTTTTAACTGAAATAGCCGATAACCGCAACGTTTTAAATTGTTTTTTATCAAATTCTCAAAAAAACCTACCCATATATACCAAAATAAAAATAAGCAAACATAAAATTACCATACTCACAAAAGAAAGATTCAACAAGAGCAGCCATTTGAGTAGTTAGAGACTATAAGCTC
>JBELDQ010000139.1:3360-5989 GCA_042094215.1 Polaribacter sp.
TGTGTGTGTGTCAGGAAAAACATCGTAATTCGAGAGAAATCTATTCATACAGAAATAGATCCCTTATCAGTAAAATCAGTGTTGTATTTACAGGTACGAACTGTCAAAAGAAAATGGTAGGAGCGATAGCAAAGACTCGGTTTTTACAATCTGACCAACTTCTCCCATAAAATAGATTTCAATGGGTTCTTTCTGATTTATCTCGTATTCAGAAAGGGTTTGCCTACAGGCTCCACAAGGCCCTACAGGCCTATCTACCGTTGTAGTGGAAGAACTTGCGGTAATCATTAGTTGTTTCACTTTAACCCCAGGGTAATCGGAACTTGCTTTCCATATGGCAACACGTTCTGCACACATACCGGAAGGGTAGGCTGCACTTTCTTGGTTATTTCCTAAAATAATTTCATTGTTTTCTAGCAATAAGGCAACTCCTACTTTAAACTTAGAGTACGGTGCATAGGCTTTTTCTCTTGCCTCTATCGCTTTGTTCATTAATGATTGAACCGCTACAGGCAATTCAGAAAGCTCATCATAAACAGTAGCAGACGCTACTACGTTAATTTTTTTCATAAGAATACTTCACTCGTGAAAGAGCAAAGTTACTAATAATCTTCATAAATCTCCCCTAAATCAAAAGATAATGAGAAACGCAGGGTATTTTCTAGTGGGTGATTTACATTTGAGGAATTCATTAAATACGATAGATCTAAAGAAAAAGCTCTTGCTTTAAAACCGCCTCCCATGGTAAAATACTGTCTATTTCCCTTCATTTCACTTTCGTGATAATACCCCGCTCTCAAGGCAAAGGCATTGTTATACAAATACTCTGCTCCCAAGGCGTAGGTAAATTCTTTCAACTCTTCACTAAATCCACCTGGTGCATCTCCAAAAGAGGAAAACATTCCTGAAATCCAACTTTTCTCTTTATCAGATCCATCTTCTTGTGGAGTGGGTACCAATAACTTTGTGGTTTCCACATTAATTCCAATGGTATTGTACTCATCCAAAATAAAATCAAATCCTCCACCTAGCTTTAGGTTAGTAGGAATGAAATCTTCGTTTCCTGCAACGTATGCCACTTTTGGACCAATGTTTGCAATGTTAAATCCTAAACGATACCTTCCATGAAAGGTTCCGTAATACGCTTCGGGAGACCTGTAATATCCTGATACATCAACAGAGAAAGAGTTGATTGCCTGCATATTTTGATTCTGCACACTTAACTTGTAGTTCGAATGGATATAGCGAAGCCCCACTCCTAAAGAAAAGGTTTCACTTAACTTCAATGCATAGGTACCAGAGACCGCTAGTTCATTTGGGTTTTCTGTACCAATGGCTGTTCCGTTGCTATCTGTCAATTCTATTTTACCCAAAGAGAAGTATTTAAAATCTACTCCCCAGGCCGCATTTTCACTGAATCGATTCACATAAGATACACCACCAACAAAAATATCATCTACGAGGTTTCGCAACCAAGGTGTATAATTGGCTCCAATACTTATTTCATTATTGTTAAAGGCTATTTTAGAAGGATTGTGATAGAGTGAGAATGCATCTGATGACGTTGCTACACCAATGTCTCCCATTCCTCCTGCCCTTGCATCTGGTGTAATCAATAAAAAAGGGGCTGCTGTTGTAATTGTATTAGTTTGGCTAAACAGATTTGTGCTAAGCAAACATCCTGCTACAACTACTAAAATTTTACGTTTCATTTCGTCTATTTTAAACTATCGTCTCAATACGAGCTGCTAAAGTATTACTAATTTTTCGTACTTCTCTGCGTATTGATTACTTATCGTTGATTTTACTTTTAACTTATAAATATACACTCCTTTACCCAATCGATTGCCAAAATCATCCAAACCATTCCATGTAATACTTCGCGAAACACTCCCTGTTGTTTGTACTGTTCTATTAATCGTCTTAATAATTTTACCTGATATGGTAAATAGTTGCAACTGCACTTCTAGGGGTTCGTTCGGTTTGTTATGACTGAACCAAAACTCCGTGTAGTTCACAAATGGGTTCGGATAATTGAGGACATTTTCCAATACCAAACCAGCATCGCTGACTACCACAAAATTTAACGTCGCTTCGGTAGAATTATTATACGTGTCCCATGCTTTAATTTTTATAGTATGCGGTCCAACCGCTAAATCGCGTAATTGATAGACCACTTCTCCGGTTGTAAAGTCATCCAATGCAGTCTCATAATAATCATTTAAAACGATAGGATTTGCCTGATCTCCATCTAAGATGGCAACAATATCGTGATCTATGGAGGTTATTGATGTATTGATACCACTAGGATCTGCTAGAGAAACGATGAGATTTGGCGATGTATTGGTGTTTCCTCCTTCCATAAAAGAGGTGTCATTCATAAACACACCCAACTCTGGCCCAACGTTGTCACTGACCGCATTCGGATTGATTCCGCCAACAACCACATCAAAATTAGCGCCCGACTTTTCTTTGGCCTGATCCGTTGCATAAAAACTCAATTTCGCCTTTCCGTAAGCTATTTTGATATCTTTTGGCACGATAAAGTCGAAATTAAAAGCACCATTCGTAACGGTAGACTTTCCTCTAAACAATTTACTTTCTCTAGAATCGAAGGTCATGGTAATGC
>JBELDQ010000140.1:0-3569 GCA_042094215.1 Polaribacter sp.
CTTGGTGTATGTATTACCTTCTTTCTATTCTATGGATTCGATGCCATTGCTAGTTTGTTTTCCGATGCTTATACCGTGCAATTATTCGGTATGTACGAGCATTTTAAAAGTATTGGGAGAGGTGTTATTGATACGAGAGATATGAGCTACTTTCTCACAGTCATTGCGTTCTTTTTAGTGCTCACTAAAAACCAATTACGCGATGCTTAAAAAGAACTACCGTCTTCTAACAATGCTCGGAACACTCTTGCTCATAAACATGCTCGCAAGTCAGTATTATCTCCGTTTCGACATGACACATGACCAACGATACACACTAAAAAAGGCGACTAAAAACATTGTAAACCAGGTCAAATTCCCGACACTTATAAAGGTCTATCTAAAGGGTAACTTCCCCTCTGAATTTCAGCGACTACAGCAGGAAACAAATCAATTTTTAGAGGAGTTACGAGCAGAAAACGCGCAGATTAAAATTCAGTTTATCAATCCTGATTCATTTAAGGAAACTCTGATTAAAAAAGGGATGACGCCAAGCAGATTGACCGTTGAGGAAGATGGAACGCTATCGGAAGCAATCATTTTTCCTTGGGTAGAAGTTGTGTATAGAAACAAAGTGAGTTTGGTGAACTTATTGCCAAACACAAACGCTGTGAATCAAGAAGAACAGTTACAGTTTGCCATAGAGGGCTTGGAATACTCTTTTGCAGATTCTCTGAGAAAGCTCATCAAAAATTCAAATAAAAAAATAGCGATCATCTCGGGAAATGGAGAACTAGAAGATCTCAAAATGTATAGTTTTCTGAGCACACTTAAAGAAAAATACAGCTTAGCAAAGTTCACATTAGATGCTGTTGCTAAAGATCCTCAAAAGACACTGCGTGATCTATCCAGTTTTGACCTCGCCATTATTGCAAAACCAACGATCAAGTTCTCTGAAAATGAAAAGCTAACGATAGATCAGTTCATTACCAATGGTGGAAAAACCTTATGGATGGTTGACCAAGTGCAAGCCGAGCAGGACAGCTTATTAGAAAATGGCAACATGTTGGTGTACCCGCGCGATTTAAATATCAAAGACCTTCTTTTTTCCTACGGAGTGCGAATTAACACAAGCATTGTAAAAGACTTATACGCTGCTTCTATTCGACTAGCAACAGGGAACGTTGGCAACCAAACACAGTTTCAAAACCTACCCTGGTTTTACCACCCTTTGGTCAATGGAAACACATCTCATCCCATTACAAAAAACATACGACCGGTTCGCTTGCAGTATACGACCCAAATTGACACACTAAAAAACGGATTAAAAAAGACTCCCTTACTCGTTAGCTCTTTGCTTTCTGCTAAAGTAGGAACACCTAATTTTGTCGATTTAAAAAGTATTGCTGAAGAGCCAAAACAAACAGAATATCGCAGTGGTAAACAATTGTTTGCGGTACTTTTAGAAGGCGCTTTCAATTCTGCCTATAAAAACAGAATCAAACCCTTTGACACACCGCTATACAAAGCCACGAGTAAAGCCAATAAAATGGTGGTCATCGCTGATGGTGATATAGGAAGAAACCAACAAATAAAAGGACGTCCTTACGATTTATCGATAGACAAATGGACACAAGAATCTAATGGGAACAAGGAGTTCTTACAAAATACGGTAGACTATTTATTAGATGATGATGGATTGATACATCTGCGAAATAAGGGCCTAAAAATAAACCTATTGAACAAACAAAAAGCATTTGAAGAACGTTTGTTCTGGCAAGCTTTTAACATTGTATTGCCTTTGGTCTTTTTAGCTATTTTTGGGAGTGTTTTTACCTATGTAAGAAAAAGAAAATACTCTTAACTGTGCAATATATCTGCATACTTGAACGCGTACTTTAATTTCCTTTTCAACTTTTCACTAGAAATTTCCTTTAAAACTATTGGCTGCCCCTCTTCAAAAGCAGGCGCATCTTGTCCTAACTTTTGTTTTGCGTTGGTGTAAAATACTCTTCGTGTAGGGTGTGTGTCTGCGCATGCATTAAAGATATCATTCTCTACTCCTCTTTCAATGATTTTATAAATGATAGCAAGGCAATCTTCTTGATGAATCATATTGACAACTCCTTCAGGGTTTTTAATGACACGCCCTTTTTTAAAGAAATTACCAGGATTTCTTTCAGGGCCATACAAACCACCAAATCGCAAAATAGTTGTATCGACTCCTTTCGCATTCATAAAAAGTTGCTCAATGCTCGCTAGTGGTGTATCTATGGTAGCATCTGATTCTTTCACAACTTCCTTTGAAGGCGGGTACACAGAAGTAGCACTAATAAAAATTACGTTCTTCAGCGATGTTTGCTCTATTTGAGTAATGAGTTGCACAAAGCCTTCACTGTTTTTAGAGGGAATTGCAATAACAAGCACATCCGTTGCAAAAAACTCAGGGTCAATTGAATTCGATTGGTCTATATCAATACAATATGGATGCACCCCTTTAGACCCTAATAGTTCGTTTTTATGAGCAGTTCTCGTAGACCCTTTCACAGAAAAACCTTTTTCCAATAAAAAGGTAGCCAATGGAAACCCAAGCCATCCACAGCCCAAAATGCTTATATTTTTTTGAATCTTATGCATCAGCAACCTGCATCACAGCATTGTTCATCTTTAACCAACTTACAAGAAACAACGGCCAATAAAGCCCCTATTATTGGTGCTGCAATGTACAGCCACAAATGTTCATAATGTCCAGAAATTAGAGCCGGAGCAATAGAGCGTGCCGGATTCATTGAGGCTTTTGTCATCGGTCCTGCAAACATCGCTTCTAATAACACCACACCACCAATAGCGATTCCCGCCATAGTACCTACTTCCTTACTACCCGTAGAAACATTGATAATCACCAACATTAAGAAAAATGATAGCAGTAGCTCTAGCACAAAAGCACGCCACATATCTAAAGTTGGAATGGTAGCTCCATAAAACTCCGCATCAGGAAACAAATACAACAACAGTAAACTTGCCAATACAGCCCCTACTAATTGCATAGCAATGTATTTAGGCACCTCTTTCCATGCAAACTTTTTAGCATAGGCAAAACCAATAGTCACAGCAGGATTAAAATGCGCTCCTGAAATTTCTCCAAATGCATAAATCATAGCCATCACAATCAATCCCCATGTAATTGCAACGCCAACATGGGTCACATCACCTCCAGTAACCTCATTGACTGTCATCGCTCCAGTTCCACAAAAAATTAAAGAGAAGGTACCAATGAGTTCTGAAATATATTTTTTCATGTATTCTTTTAAATTTTGCCAAAGATACAATCTACAAGGTTAAGGCATCGTTATGAATACAGCGCCCTTCATTTTTTTATTATTCAAATGTTACAAATAAGCTGTATTTTCGTTCTATAATTGAAGCATATTACTAATTACCTACAAAATGAATCGGATAAAACTCGTTATTTTCAGTCTTGCACTGTTACTTTCAATAGCTGTATCGCTAAAAATTTATCAAAGTGAACAGACACAGCAACAGCATAAGAATGACATCGTAGCCTTGGCTAGTGTAGAATACGGACTGCT
>JBELDQ010000140.1:3669-5985 GCA_042094215.1 Polaribacter sp.
CTGCATGTATAAGTCTATTTATCCTTTCAAAAACAATCACAACAAGCACTTATGTGATTGCAATTCTATTTAGCTTTCTATTATTACTTTTAGGAATTACGCTGCCAATGATAGAAATAGATGCACGGATCTCTGAAATTAGCTTTTCCTTTTTAAATGAAACCATTGCATTTAAAAATCAAGTACTATTCTACAGAAGTAAAAGTATTTATGAGGTGGTTCTATTACTTGTAGACAACCAAAAAATAAGCATTATTTTCGTTGGAATTCTGATTTTCTTATTTAGTGTTCTTTTTCCAATCACAAAATTAATTTCCTCTTTCCTATATTTGATGAATGCTCGTTTTAAAGAGCATAAAATTATTCAATTCTTTCTCTTTAAAACAGGAAAATGGTCAATGGCCGACGTGTTTGTCATTGCTATTATTATGACATTTGTTGGCTTTGAAGGCATTGTATCAGAACAACTCAATCAGCTAGAAAACAGTTATGAAAGTGTGGAGGTACTCACAACGAACAATTCAAGTATTTTGTTCGGATTCTATGCCTTTACGGCCTTTGCATTGCTAAGCATGAGTATATCACACAAACTAAAGCGACAAAACGCAGCACATCAAAAAGGCCTTTAAAACAAAGCTAATTTAAATACAAATGGCAACCAAATACCTCTTTAGTAGTAAAAGATTAGGCTTTCGCACTTGGTCTGCAGATGATCTGAACGCATTTCATGCATTGAATGCCGATGAATTAGTAATGCAACACTTTCCCAAGACGCTAAGCAAAGAAGAAACAAAAGCCTACATCACAAAATTACAGAAGCATTATGAAACCCATGGATACTGTTACTATGCCACAGAAATTAAAGAAACAGGAGAATTTATTGGGTTTATCGGACTCGCTTTTCAGGATTACGAGACTGACTTCACTCCAAATGTAGATATTGGTTGGCGGCTAAAAAAAACGAGTTGGGGAAAAGGATATGCAACAGAGGGCGCTAAAAAATGCCTTGACATTGCCTTTGAAAATTTCCAACTTCAAAAAGTAATAGCCACCTGTACAATACAAAACAGCAGCTCTGAAAAAGTAATGCAAAAGATAGGCATGCAAAAGATGGCAACTTTTAAACATCCAAAACTAGCGCACTATCCTGAAATTCAAGCATGCTTACTTTATGAAATTAGCAGAGAGCAATATGGCACTGCAGATATTCACGAAAAATAAATTCATAACCAGCCAATCAACAGGTTGAACTTTATAGCTATAAAACTTCATGAGCATCATATACAGCACCATGCCTTCCTTTTTCATCTAAAGGTCAGATCCTTCCAATTCAAAAATAGCCTCAACAGATGCATTAAACAGTTTCGCTATCTTTAATGCTAATACTGTAGAGGGTACATATTTCCCTTTTTCAATTGCATTGATTGATTGTCTTGTTACCCCTATTTTTTCTGCCAAATCAGCCTGTGTAAGGTTGTGAATAGCTCGCTGTATCTTTAACTTATTCTTCATAACGGAGGTATTTAGACTTTAATACAGTAAAACGAAAAACAAAAAAAAGTAAGGGAGTGAACATGTTAAAAAATAAGATGTGTAAAAAACTCATGTCGTACACAAACAAAATTGCAATCAATAAAATACTATAATTTACTATCAAAGCCCATACTAAGGAGTCTTTTCTCAACTTATAGATAAATTCATCTTCAATTTTCTCTTTGGTAAAACCAATTAACAACCCACCAATAATAAGACAAAGTGACACCAATTCATCAAAAACGCCATTCTCTATGATTTGAAAAAATGACTTCTCACGGAAGATCTCATCATGATAAATAGAAAGCACTTTCATTTTTAAATAATCTGCAGTATCAATATCTGTAGTATACATAAAGATTCCGCCAAGAATTCCAATACTGAATAAAACCCAACCAACATGTTTAAAGTTGTTTGGTAATAAATAACTCGTTTTCATAATGTATCATTTTATAGTACAGATCAAATGTAATAAATTATTTACAAAAAGTAAAGAAAACTTTACTTTTTGTAAATAATTATATACTTAACCAACCTATTGAGCGAATTAAAATGGAAATTATATGAATTTTTAGCTGCTCTAGACCAAAAAAAATCGATCAGCAATACAAGACTCTTTCGGAACTTAACGATACGTCAAACCAATTTTGGCTCTGATTTCGTCTAGGGTTTGTATCAATTGGAGACTCCTATCAAAAGTCATTACTGGACTCTCTTTTACACCGTCTAATAAAAGAGTAGTCACATGCTCCGCCTCATAGTTATAACCATTTGTAAGAACTT